>JAKLKT010000217.1:0-1305 GCA_023150495.1 Planctomycetota bacterium | reverse complement strand
ATGGGCGCGGGCCTCTACGTGCGACGCCCCGCCACCTACTCGAGCTGGACGCTCGACGGCGCGAGCTACAACGCGGTCGGGATCTCGACCGAGTACAAGGCGCCGGGCGAGCCGCTCTCGCTCGAGGAGGAGAACACGTCGTTCCGCACGAGGCTCGAGTTCGACGCCTCGGCGAGCATGTCCGAGGATGACGAGAGCGACCTCATCGGCACCATCCGGGAGCCCGCGGGCGCGCGGACCGAGAAGACCATCTACCGTACGACCGAAGGCGCGCTACACGGGACCATCAGCAGCAACTCCCGCGAGTCGCTCGGGCCCTACGCGGTCTTCGGCGACGGGCGGATGATCCTCAACGCGATGCCGGTCAACCCCGAGCTCGCGGCAAGCGAGGAGGACATGTTCGAGCAGGTCGCCGGCGAGATCTCCGGGAACGCCGACCTCGTCTTCCTCCGCAACGCGGTGAACCCGGACGGCGCGAGCGCGCTCCTCGTGCTCGCGCGCGCGGGCAACCCGGTGCTCGGCGGCCCGTACAACGGCGCCGCGCTCCGGTTCAACTACGAGCCGGGCTGGGAGTGGGCGGAGGCCGGCTTCGGCTCCGTGACGTTCGACTCGGGCAACCAGACTGCCGCGATCGCCGGGAACCTCTACGGCGAGGAGCCGGACGGCTCCTTCTACACGGACACGGAGTCGTGGACCGGAGTCGGCTTCACGGTGTCCGGCGGGATCGTCAACCTCGCCCACCCGGTCGCGTCGCTCACGGGCGTCGCGGCGCCGGACGGCACGGCGATCTTCCTCGTCGATCTCGACGAGACCTACAGCACGGGCCTCTACTTCGGGCTCAGGCAGCCGACGGGACCGATCCAGTCCGCCGGGTCGTACGCCATGGCGGGATTCGCGCACAGGTATGACACGAGCAGCCTCTCGCTGCCCGTGCAGGCGACGAAACGGGTCCTGCAAGGGCCGTGGCGGATCACGAACAAGCTCGATGTCGGCTTCCTCGACGACATCCGCACGAACACGTACGCATACGTGGGCCGCAGCGCGGACCTCGTGACCGACAACGACCTCGCCGTCAACACGGACGGCTCGCTGGTCTGGCCGGCGGGCTACTCCAGGGGCTGGTTCTCGTCGAACGGGAAGCACGCCTTCCTGATGGTCGCGGACCAGTTCGACGGCGGCATCTATCCGGGGGCCATCGGCTTGAAGATCCTCACCCGCTGAATGGCGGGCCCTTTCTGGCGCCGGGCGCGGAGCCGTCTCCGCGCCCGGTGTTTTTCGGGGATGGGGCGCGGGGAAGGGGGGGAT
>JAKLKT010000216.1 GCA_023150495.1 Planctomycetota bacterium | reverse complement strand
TCCGGCAGGGTCAGGAGATGACGTTCACGGACGAGTCCGCCAAGGGGACCCGCTACCGCGGCGACCTGACCTACCAGGCCATGCGCGGCTCCGCGACGCCGGGGGACGTGGACGGCGACGGGAAGCCGGAGCTCCTCCTCGCGGCCAAGAACTTCGCGCGCGCTCTCCTGCTCGACGCGGGCGGCGGGCTCTCGGTGAAGGACCAGGCCAACGCCGCGTCGCCCCGCGCGCAGGTGAAGGGCGGGGCGGCGCTCGACCTCGACGGCGACGGCCGCGCCGAGATCGTCCTCTACGACCGCGACGGGAAGGCGGTCCTCGTCCTCGCGCGCGACGCATCGGGCGTGTTCGCGGTCGTGGAGAGCGTGCCGGTGGGGGAGCTCGACTTCCAGGCGCTCCACGCGGCCGACCTCGACGGGGACGGCGACCAGGACCTCGTGCTGTTCGGGAAGGAGCGCTTCGCGGTGCTGCGCGCGCGCGGGTCGCGCCGGACGCTCGAGGAGGTCAGGACCTACGAGACCCCGACGCGCGACGCCGCCCTGGGCGCGTTCGCCGTCGGGGACCTGAACGGGGACGGGAAGCCGGACGTCGCGATCCTCGACCGGGGCAACCGCGGCATGGAGGTCGTCTCGTACGACCCGGCGGACGGCCTCCGGCAGGCGCTCCGGTGGACCGTCTACGAGAAGAAGCTCCACGACGAGAGCCGGTCGGAGGGCGGCCCGCACGATCCGGTCGTCGCGGACTTCGACGGCGACGGGAAGAGCGACGTCGCGCTCCTCGTCCACGACCGGCTGATCGTGTACCTCCAGTAGGAGGCGCGCCTACGCCGCCCGGGAGCGGTCGAGGCTTCCCCGCGCCGCGGTGGGCAGGGGGACGATCTGCTTCGGCGCGCGGAGCGAGAGCGGGCGCTCCACCGCGTAGTGGAGGATCGCCGTCGCGACGACCGTCGCCGCGAAGGCGGGCACGAACATCGGCCCGTAGGGCAGGGGCAGGAAGACCCCGATCCCCTTGATGACGAGCCCGTGGATCAGGTAGTAGCTGTAGCTCGTCTCGCCCATCCAGCGGAGGGGCGCCCACGAGAGGGCGCGGGCGAGCCTCCCGCCGCGGAACGCCGCGATGCAGAGGAGGCCGAGCGTCACGAAGAAGACCGCGAACTTGACCGGCCCGACGAGCACGCCCGTCCCCGCCGCGACGAAGCTGAGGACGGCGAGGAGCACCGCGGGCACGGCGGGCACGCGCAGGTCCCTCGCCTCGTAGACGAGGATTCCCGACACGAAGAGCATGGCGCGCAGGTCGTTGCCGCTGGTCGTCGCGTACCAGACGGCGGCGAGAGTGAGCCAGAACGCGATGCGCCAGCCGGCCGGCCAGCGCCGCAGCCCGAGCAGGAGGACGAGCGCCGGGCACGCGAGGTAGTAGGCCAGCTCGTAGGAGAGCGACCACGAGACCGTGATCATGGGCACGATCGGGAAGACGCCCGGCAGGAGCGCGAGGTTCGCGAGGAGGTAGAGTGCCGCGCTGCCGGGGTCCGAGGGGATCCTGCTCTCCGCCGGGAAGACGAAGGAGAGCACGACGTAGAGGCCGAACACGGCGAGGAACGTCGGGTAGAGCCGACGTGCCCGGCGCAGCAGGAACTTGCCGAACTCGAGCCGCGGCGACATCGCAGCGCGGTAGATCAGGTAGCCGCTCAGCGCGAAGAAGAGCTCGAGGCCGTGGTGTCCGGCTTCCGAGATCGCGTGGGCGAAGGCGGGCGTCCCCTGCGCCATCGACGCGTAGTGGACGAGGAAGAGGCCGAAGACGGCGATGCCGCGCAGGCCGTCCATGGCCACGATGCGGTCCTTCGGCGACTCGACGCGCCGGCCGGCAGGGGGGCGCGCCGGGCTCGGCGGGGTGTGCAATGCCCCTTGCATGGAACCGGCGCTCCGCACACGGCGTTCCGGGCCGACTCCCGCGCGGGCGCGTTCACGGGGCGAGACATCGCCGGGGCGCGGCGCGCCGACCCGTCGAATGCGCGGAACGCATTCCGCCGGCCGGGCCGTCCCGCAGCGGCTGTTTCAAGATGCGATTCCGGGCCGGCGGGGGGAGGAGACGTCGGGCCCGACCCGGTTCCGCGCCGATGCCCGACCCCGCGGGCGGACGGGGGAGCGCCGCGAGCCCCGTGGCGAGGCCGGGCCCCGTCGTGCGGCAACCCCTTTGCACTGCAGGTTCCGGCTTGACCTCCGCCGTCTGCGCCCGGACCGTACGTTTCGACCTGCCGCCCGCGCCGAACCAGTGCGGCCCCGAGGAGTTTTTCGTCGGGATCTGGTGGCCGAGGGGCGATCCGGTCGAGGTGGAGCTTCCCGACGGGGTGGAGTCGGTCGGGGGGGCCTGCTGGACCCTCGCGGGCAGCCGCTCGCCCCTCTCCGCCGCCCGCCGGCTTCTCGTCCACAAGGACGGCCGCGGGGGGATCGCGTTCCGCGGCTACATCGTCGAGCCCGCCGTCCACGGCTGGTGCGACTCCAAGGACGTGCTCGCGGCCTGGTGGGACCGGCCCCCGGCCGTCCCCAACGGCGCCTTCGCCGTCGCGCGCCTCGATGACCGCACCGGGGAGCTGCAGCTCCAGGTGGATGCGGTCGGCGTCGGCTCGCTCTACTACCGGACGTGGGGGCGTGCGGTGCTCTTCGGCACGAGCCCGCGCTACCTGCGCCTGCCCGGCGACGCGCTCGATGCGGTCGGCTGGCGCAACCGCATCTCGGCCGGCGTGGTGACCGGCGACGACTCCCTCATCGAGGGCATCCGTCGCGTGCCGCCGGGGTGCCGCGTGACGTTCTCGGCGGACGGATCGCGGAGCGTCGGGTCCTTCCTGCCCGAGGACTTCTTCTGCCCCGCGATCCGTCCCGCCGACCGCGAGGCGACCGAGCGGCTCGAGTCCGCGTTCGTCCGCGCGGTCCGGCGCTGCTGCGCCCTTCCGGGCCTCAGCCCCGTGCTGCCGCTCTCGGCGGGGTTCGACAGCCGCCGGATCCTCGCCACGCTCATGCAGCTCGGCGTTCCCTGCGAGGCGATGACGGTGCGCGTCCTCGACACGCGAAGCCGCGACCTCGACGCGCCCTACGCGGCCCAGCTGGCCGCGCTGTTCGGGATCCCTCACCATGTCTACGACCTGCCCGGACCCGAGCGGTACGTGGCCCTCGACCGCGACCGGCGGCTCCTGATGCACGGCGAGAGCCTCCACCACACCTGGATCATGGACCTCCTCGGCCGGCTGCCGTCGCAGCCCGGCATGGTCCTCGACGGACTCGCCGGCGATGTCCTCGGGGAGACCGGCTACATGATCCCGGCGCTGGTCCGCCCCGACGTCTCGGACAAGGAGCTCTGCGACCACCTCACGAGTCCCAACTTCGAGTCGCTCTACCGCGCGCCCTTCTGGCCGGCGCGCGAGACGGCGCGGGCCCGCCTCTTCGAGTGGCTCGCGACCCTCCCGCGCGTCCTGCGAGGGGAATGGGTCTTCCTGCTCACGCGCACGCGCCGGGAGATCGCCTCCTGGTCGCAGCGTCTCCTCCCGGCCGGCCACGTCGCCGTGTATCCCTACCTGGACCTCGACTACCTTCGCCTGGGCCTCGAGATCGACCCGGTCGCGCGGGTGCAGGAGTCGATGCAGTCCCGCTGCCTCGCGGCCTTCCACCCCGAGATCGCGGCGGTCCCCGGCACCCACCGCGCGGACGACCCGCCGCGCCGGGATCTTGCGCGCGGCAGGCGGATGCGTGACCTCATGTGCGTCCGCGCTCTCGAGTCCGACGTCCTCGCCGAGTCGACTCCCGAGGCCCTGCGGGAGGTGTTTCCCCGGCGATACCGCATGCTCCACTGGGCGGCGCAGCGGAGCGACTCGGTCGCGTCGCGCGTCGGGTGGTGGCGGGACGCGGCTCTCGAGATGCTCCACCTCGGGCGATCGGCGGTTCCCGCGTGGCGGCCGGCGGGCGACGCCCGGCCGGGCAAGGCGGGGAGATAGCCATGGCACGTGGCACAGGGGACAGAGCTTGAGCGCCCAAGCCGTCCGTTTCGAGCTCCCGCCGGGGCCCGCGGGGTGCGGCCCCGAGGAGTTCTTCGCCGGGATCTGGTGGCCGAAGGGCGAGACGATCGCGGTGGAGCTTCCCGCCGGGGTGCCGTCGGTCGCGGGGAGCAACTGGGTGCTCGCGGGCAGCCGCTCGCCGCTCTCCGCGGAAAAGCGGCTCCTCGTCCACCGGGACGACCGCGGCGGCATCGCCTTCCGCGGCTACATCGTCGAGCCCGCCGTCCACGGCTGGTGCGACTCGGGCGACGTGCTCGCGGCATGGTGGGACCGGCCCCCGGACCCCCCCAACGGCACCTTCTCCGTCGCACGCCTCGACGACCGCGCCGGGGAGCTCGAGCTCGTCGTGGACACCCTCGGGATCGGCTCGCTCTTCTACAGGATCTGGGGCCGGGCGGTGCTGTTCGCGACGAGCCCGCGCTACGCGCGCCTGCCCGGGGACGCTCTCGACGGGGTCGCGTGGCGCCTGCGGGTCTCCGGCGGCTCGGTCATGTGCGACGACTCCCTCGTCGGCGGCATCCGCCGCGTGCCGGCCGGCTCCCGCGTGAGGTTCCCGGCGGAAGGGCCGCCGAGGATCGAGTGCTACCTGCCCGGCGACCTCCTGCGCCCCGTGATCCGTCCGGCGGACCGCGGCGCCCTCGAGCGGCTCGAGGCGGCGTTCGCCCGCGCGATGCGGCGCTGCTGCGCGCTTCCCGGGCTCCGTCCCGTGCTGCCGCTCTCCGCGGGACACGACAGCAGGAGGATCCTCGTCGCGCTGCTCGATCTCGGGGTCCCGTTCGAGGCGGTGACGATGCGGATCCCCGACAAGCGCGGCCTCGACCTGGACGCGCGATACGCGGCGGAGCTGTCGGCGCGGTTCGGATTCCCTCACCGCGTCCTCGATCTGCCGACGCCCGAGCGATACGCGGCCCTGGATCGCGACAGGCGCCTCCTGATGCACGGCGAGAGCACGCACCATGCGTGGATCATGCCGCTCTGCAGCAACCTGCCGTCGCATCCGGGCCTGATCCTCGACGGGCTCGCCGGCGACGTGCTGGCGGAGACCGGCTACCTGCGGCCGTCGCTCGTGCGGCCGGACGTCTCGGAGAAGGAGCTTTGCGACCACCTGACCGTCCGCGCGTTCGAGCCCCTCTTCCGCGCGCCGTTCTGGCCAACGCGGGAGAAGGCGCGCGCCCGCCTCCTCGAGTGGATCCGGACGCTTCCGCGCGTCCTGCTCGGCGAGTGGCTCTTCCTGCTCACGCGCACGCGGCGCGAGATCGGCGCCTGGTCGCAGCGCCTCGTCCCGCCCGGCCACGTGGTGGCCTATCCCTACGCGGACCTCGACTACGTACGGACCGCGCTCGAGATCGACCCGATGGCGAAGCTCCGGCAGTCGCTGCAGGGCCGCTGCCTCGCGGCCTTCCATCCGGAGTTCGAAGCGATCCCGAGCAACCACCGCGTGCCCGCCGGCGCGCGGCGCAGCAGCCTCGCGCGCGGCAGGATCCTGCGGGAGAAGGCCCGTGTCCGGACGCTCGACTCGGATGTCTCGGCGCACACGCTTCCCGAACGCCTGCGGGACGTGATGCCCGGGCGCCACCGCCTGCTCCACAAGGCGGCGAGGCTCTCGGCCCCGGTCGCCTCGCGGATCGCCTGGTGGCGGAACCTGGTCCTCGAGATGCTCGTGGTCGAGCAGGCGGCGCAACCGGCCTGGCGTTCCGCGGACGGCGCGGCGCCGGGGGCGAACGTCCGCTCCGGCGCGGCCGCGGGCCGCGCGGCCTACCCGGGGAGTCCCGACCTCTCGGCCTGAGCCGGCCGGCCTGCCGTTGACCGCGGCGAGAGCCTGCACGAAGATCTACCGTTCCGGCGGGACCGGGGACATCTCCATGGGAC
>JAKLKT010000215.1 GCA_023150495.1 Planctomycetota bacterium | reverse complement strand
GAGGATGACCGGATTCTCGGGCTTCTCCGAGTAGAGCGAGTCCCAGACGGGCCCGCTCACGACGAGCACGCCCGCCTCGGAGAGCACGAGCATGAGGAGCACCGGGATGATGCTCCACGCCCACTCCGCCCGCTTGCTCGGCCGTCCGTAGGCGACGCCCTCGGTCCCGGACGACTTCCAGATGAACCGGACGAGGATCACGTGGCCGAGGACGACGAGGATCCCCGCCACGACGAGGAGATACGTGATCGTGAGGTCGATCCCCTTCCCCTCCTCCGACGCCACCTCGCGGCGCCAGGGGATGAGGAAGCCGACCACCGTGATTGCCGTGAGGCTCGCGAAGAAGACGATCAGCGCCTTCGCGACCGCGGGACGCCCTCCCATGGCGCTACTTCAGGGAGAAGCTGAAGGAGACCTCCTTCGCCTCGCCGTCGCCCACGGTGACGCTCGCCGTCTTCGTCCCGAGCTTCTCGTGCCACGCCTCGATCGTGTAGGTGCCCGCCGGGAGCTTCGGCAGCGTGAACGCGCCGTCCTCGCCGGTCACGGCGAAGAACGGGTGCTTGACGATCCAGACGTGCGAGCTCATCCAGCCGTGCACGTCGCACTTGACCTCGATCCCTCCGGCCTTCTTGAGCTCCTTCGTGTCCTCGAGCCCGGCCTTCGTCTGCGCCCAGTTGAACTCGTCCTTCGAGGTCTTCTTGTTGATGCCGTGGACGTTGTGCATGATCGGGTCGCTGTTCTTGACCTTGAGCGTCTGCCCGACCTGCGCCACGAGGACGTGCGGGATGTACTGGCAGCCGTGCTGATCGAGCACGACCTCGCCGGTCGCGTCCGGGAACTTCCAGCTCTCGAGACCCGCGGTCACCTGGATGAAGACGTTCGCGAGGCCGCCCTCCGCGCCGACGACGACGATCTCGCTCCGCAGCGGCTCGTCCTTGTGCGCCTGCACGCAGAACGCCTCGGAGCCCACGTCGATCGGGCGGCGCTTCGGAGCCTCGCCCTCGAACTTCACCGTTCCCTTGACGGTCGCCGTTCCCTTGTCCTCGCTCCAGTCGCCGCCACCCGAGCTGATGTCGTTGCCTGTCAACTCTTCGGCGTCGATCGTCGGCGCCGCAACAGGCGCCGGCGCGGCGGCAACGTCCGTCGCGGGCGCCGCGGGCCCTTCGCTCGCGCCGCAGCCGACCAGGAAAGCGCACAGGGTCATCGCGAGTGCTCTCACGTGGATCTCCTTATGTGGAACGAAGTTAAGGGACCGCGCAACCTATCGCGCGCAACACTTCTGTTGCAGCCACCGGGGGGGAGGGGGCCCGGGGGAGGGGACGGCTTTCAGGCGGGCTGCCGGTCGCGACGGAGCGCGCGGACGACGACGGTTCCCACGATGCCGAGGACGAGGAACGGAGCGCTCACCATCGCGAGGATGCTCCAGAAGTACCCCGTCGCCATGCGCCGGGCATCGTCGGGCGCGCCGGAGACGACCGCCTCCTTGCAGCCCGGTCAGCCGAACGCGAGCTTCTCGACAAGAAGCAGGGCGAGGAGCGCGAGGAGGGCCGACCGCACGGGCGGGATTCTATCACGCACGGGGCGTCCGGTATGCGAGGCGGAGGACGCGCGCGCTGCTGAGGCCCGCCGCCACGGTGCCCGCGAGGAGGATCATCGCCGCGCCCTTCGCCGCCCCCTCCCCCGAGGGATCCCCCACCTCCCCGACGAGGCCGAAGGAGAGGAGCGGGATCCCGAGGAGCCACGCGACGAGCGAGATCGCCTGGAGCGAGCGCGAAGGCATGTCGTGCGGCGAGGCCGGCAGCGCCTTGTATCCGCCCCGCGCGAACGCCTGCGTGAACGAGAACATCGGGAGGAGACGCATCTCCACGCCGACGATCATCTGCGCGAGGAACCCGAGGAGCCCGAGGATCCCGTAGATTTTCATGGCATCCGGCTGCATCCCCTCCGCGAAGACGAGGAAGAGGCCCGTCCCCGCCGCGCCCGCGAGGCAGAGGAGCGCGAAGGCGACGTGGAGCACGCCGTAGTCGGGGCGCCTGAGCTTGCTGGGCGGAGGACGCGGGTGGAGGAACCGCATCCGCACGACCGCGCCGAGGAACACGGCGAGCGCCGCCGCGACAAGCAGGGCGAAAGGCCACGCCGGCCCCTTCGTCATCAGCGCGACCGCGAGGCCGAGGATCCCCGTCTCGAGGAGGACGAGGGTGGTCCACGCGATCCTGTCGCCCGGCGGCGCCGCGGGGAAGAGCATCGCGAGGAGGCGGTAGCCGACGCCCACGACCATCATCGTGGCCCAGCCGACCGCGGCGAGGTGGGCGTGGGCGTGCACGTGGTGCAGCGGGACGGAGTGGTCCTCGCCCGACTTCCCGAGCGCGAGGTGGATCGCGAGGAGCGCGGCGAGGAGGAGGTTCCCGTACGCGAACGCGACGTGGAGCCGCACGGGCAGCGGCGCCCCCCCTCCCCGGAGCCCCTTCCCCATCCGCGCCGCGACGAGGACGAGCGCCGGGAACATGAGGATTCCGGCACCCGCGACCGCGCCGTACGCGTCGAGCCAGAAGTGCGTGGCGACCCCGCTCGCTCCCACGAGGAAGAGCGCGCACGCGACGCCGTCGGGCCATCCGGACCTGACGGTCATCCGCAGCGCGAGCGGCCCCGCGACGTAGGAGAGGCCGAGCGTCGTGCCTGTGATCCAGCCGAGGGTCACGAGGTGGGCGACGCCGAGCATCCTCGGGTGGTAGTAGAACCCCATGAAGCGCGACGGCTCGAGCGCGATCGCGAGGAACGCGCCGGCCAGCGCCACGTGCGCGGCGGCGACGTAGACGACGGGCAGCGTCCTGGGCGGGAGGCGCTCGCTCGGCAGGGGCATCGGGGGGCTCCGGGGGCGCTAGAGCCGGTAGAGCATAAGGTAGACGAGGACGCCGGTCACGCTCACGTAGAGCCACACGGGGAGCGCCCACCGCGCGATCCGCCTGTGCGCGTCGAACCGCTTCCGCGCCGCGCGCACGACGGTCATCACGACGAGCGGCACGTTCACGACCGCGAGGACCGTGTGCGAGAGGAGGATCGCGAAGTAGACCGGCCGCGTCCAGTCGTGGCGGGAGTACTTCGTCGAGAGGTGCAGGTAATGGTACGTGAGGTACGAGACGAGGAAGAGCGCGGACGCCGAGAGCGCCGCGATCATCAGCTTGATGTGGAGCTCCCGCCGCCCGCGCCGGATCGCGAGGTATCCCGAGCAGAGGCAGAGCGCCGACAGCGAGTTGAGGACCGCGTTCAGCGCCGGCAGATTCTCGATCAAGGCGCCTTCCCGGCGAGCAGATCGCGGATGACGGCGCGCATGCGCTTCATCTCGTCGGGCTTCGTCTGGCGGAAGTAGTCGCGGATCCTCCCGTCGCGGTCGACGACCACGAAGTCGATGCTGTGGGTGACCGGGTCCTCGGCCTTCCACGGGAGCCGGAGCCCCTCGACCGCGAACTTCCGGATGTCCTCGATCCTGCCGGTCAGGAAGTACCACCGGTCGGGGTCCGCGTCGTAGCTCTTCCCGAACTTCCCGAGCACCTCCGCGGTGTCGTACGCGGGGTCGACGGTGATCGCGACGATCCGGAAGTCCGGGTCCTCCGCGAAGTCCTCCTGGAGGTCGGCCATCTCCCCGCACATCGGGATACAGGTGGTCGTGCAGCGGGTGAAGATGAGCGAGGCGACCCAGACCTTCCCCTTCATGTCCTTGTCCGAGAGCGGCCGGCCCGCCCTCTCGAGGAAGTTGAAGGCGCCCACACGCACGTCCGCCTGCCCCTCGATCCGCGCCTTCCCGATCGGCTGGTCTTCCGCGCATGCCGCGAGAAGCGCTGCGAGGAGGGCGAGGAGCGCGGTGCGCGTCATTGCAGGTCTCCCTTGGCGGGCCGCGCCGCGAGCCTCATCGCGAGGCCGAACATCGCGAGGGCGAAGAGGAGGCTCACCGCGAGGCAGACCAGCGGCCCCGGGGTCGCCCCCCCCATGCCCAGCGCGTGCCGCAGGGCGGCGACGCCGTAGCTCAACGGGTTCAGTCTAAGCACGAAGGCAAGCGCCGGGTGGGCGCCCGACGCGGGGAAGACCGACCCCGAGAGGAGCCAGAGCGGCAGCAGGAAGACGCTCATGATCGCGTGGAACCCCTGCGTCGAGTCCATCCGCCACGCGATCGAGAACCCGAGCCCCGTGAGGCCGAACGCGATGAGGCCCAAGACCCCCACCGCGCCCAGCAGCGCGGTCGCGGAGAGCCCGATCCCGACGGTCGGCGCGAGCAGCAGGAAGAGCGTCGCCTGGAGGACCGCGAGGACCGTCCCGCCGAGGATCTTGCCGAGGACGAGGGAGGACCGCCCCACCGGCGCCACGAGGACGCCCTGCAGGAACCCCTCGCGCCGGTCCTCGATGACCGAGATCGTCGAGAAGATCGCGGTGAAGAGCGTGATCATCACGGCGACGCCCGGGAGGAAGAACTGCCCGTACGTCTCCTCGACGCCGGGCGCCTTGAAGCTCCCCTTGAACGCGGCTCCGAGGAGCACCCAGAAGATCACGGGCTGCCCGATCGCGCCGACGATCCGGTTCGGCTGCCGGAAGAAGCGGAGGAGCTCCCGCTCGAGCAGGGCGTACGCCGCGCGCAGGCTCATCGCCCCCCGCCCCCCCCTTCCTCCTCGCTCCAGAAGCGATGCCCCGTCTTCCGGATGAACACGTCCTCGAGCGTCGGCCGGCCGAGCCGCACGGCGTCGATCCGGCCCGGGAACGCCTGCACGAGCTTCGGGATCAGCTCGTGGCCGGAGGGCTGCTCGATCCGCACTCGCCCCTCGACGACCGACGCATCGAGCCCCATGCGCTGCCGGACCTCCGCCGCGAGCGCCTCCGGATCCCGGGCGTCGAGCGTGAGCACGTCGCCGCCCACCTGCGCGACGAGCTCCGCGGGCGCCCCCAGCGCGACCACGCGGCCGCGGTCGAGGATGAGCACCCGGTCGCACCTCTCCGCCTCCTCCATCAGGTGCGTCGTGACGAGGCTCGTCACGCCGTCCGCGTCGCGGACCGAGGCGAGGTAGGTCCACAGGTCGCGCCGGCCGCCCGGGTCGAGCCCCGTCGACGGCTCGTCGAGGAGCAGGAGCTTCGGCCGGTGGAGCATCCCCTTCGCGAGCTCCACGCGCCGCCGCATCCCGCCCGAGAGCTTCTCGACGACATCCCCCGCGCGTTCGGCGAGCCCGACGCGCGCGAGCATCTCCCTCGCGCGCGCCTTCGTCTCCCGGAACGTGAACCCGTGGATCTGCGCCTGGTAGTAGAGGTTCTCGAACGCGGTGAGCTTCCGGTCGAGCGAGGGCGACTGGAAGACGACCCCGATCCCCCTCCGCACCGCGGCCGCCTCGGCGACCGTGTCGTGGCCGAGCACCCGCGCGCGCCCGCCCGAGGGCTTGAGGAGCGTCGAGAGGATGCGGAAGAGCGTCGTCTTGCCGCCGCCGTTCGGGCCGAGGAGCCCGAAGATCTCCCGCGGCCTCACCTCGAACGTGACGCCGTCGAGCGCGCGCCGGTCGCCGTAGGCGTGGACGAGCGCATCCGTCTCGATCATGCCGGGAAGACGAGCGCCGCGAGGCCCGTGCCGTAGGCCGCCTGGAGGAGGAGGAAACGCCCGACTCGGGCGCCCCGGCCGAGCGCGACGATCGCGCCAAGGAGGTGGAGGATCCAGATCCACGAGAGGACCGCCGCGAGGGTGCCGTACCGTCCGACGCCGAAACCCGCGCCCGTCGCCGCCATGCGCGAGAGCGCGACGGCGGTGAGAAGGATCGCCGCGGCGAGCGGAAGCAGGGGGGGCACGGGGGACCGCATCCGCGCGAGGACGGCGGCGAGGGCGACGAGACCCGCGGCCGCCCACGGGAGGATGGCCCCCGGAGCCCCCCCCGCATCGGGCCACGCGGGCCCCT
>JAKLKT010000214.1 GCA_023150495.1 Planctomycetota bacterium | reverse complement strand
CTTCGCCGTTCCGCGGCTCCGGCGGGCCTGCCCCCGCGCCCCCCCTACATCTTCTTCGGCTTCGGTTCGCCGTCACCCTTCGCGGTCGGCGCCGGCGCCGCCCGCGCGGCCTCCGCGGCCGGCGCCTTCTGGTCGCCCGTCATCTTCCCGAAGTAGTCGGGCATCTGGACGCCGCCGATGTCCCTCATCATCTGGAGCATCGGCGGCAGCGCGCCCGCGAGCCCCTGCAGGAACCCCGCGGTCGCCGACTTGCCGTTCGCGCCCGTGCCCGGGTCCCACACGACGACCTTGTCGAACTTGATGTTGCTGATCGCGCTCGACGCGGTGTCGGCGAGGTGGTCCAGGTGCTCGAGCATCATCATCTGGAAGGCCGCCTGCGCGTCGCCGCACGCCCGGACGATCTCGGCGAAGCCCTGGCCCTTCTTCTGGAGGATCTCGTACTGGCCGCGCGCCTCCGCCTCGAGCTTCGCGAAGATCGCGGACGCCTCGCCCTGCGCCTCGATGCGGCGCCGCTCGGCGGCCGCCTCGGCGTCGACGATCATCTTCGCCTTCTGCGACTTCGCGAGGGCGACGAGCTCGGCGTTCTTCTCCGCCTCGATCTTCGCCTCCTGCGCCCTCGCCGCGATGGTCTGCGCCTCGTACTGCGCCTTGAGGACCTCCGCCTCGGCCACGCGCCGGCTCGTCTCGCCGCGCTGGTATGCGGCCGCCTGCTCCGTGGCGAGGTCGGCGTTGGTGCGCGCGATCACCGCCTGTGCGTCGTTCTCGCCCTTCACCGCCTGCGCGTTCGCCTCGGCCACCCTGACGCGTTTCTCGCGCTCCGCGTCGGCGACCTGCGCGTCGCGCTGGAAGTGCGCCTTCTGCTCGCCGACCTTCGACTCCTTCTCGAGGTTGGCGACCTGGATCGTGCGCTCCTTCTCGGCGTCCTTCGTCCCGATGTCGCGCTCCTTCTCCGCGACCGCGACCTGGATGTCCTTCTCGCGGTTCGCGCCCGCGACGCCGACGGCGCCCTTCTTCTCCTGCTCGGCGACGTCGATCGTCGCCTGCTGGATGGCGGTCGCCGCGGCCTTGCGCCCGATCGCCTCGATATAGCCCGAGTCGTCGGTGATGTCCGTGATGTTGACGTTGATGAGCACGAGGCCGACCTTGCGCAGCTCGGGCTCGAGCGACTTCTGGATCGAGGAGAGGAACGCCTCGCGGTCGCGGTTGATCTCCTCGATCCGCATCGACGCGATCACCTGGCGCAGCTGGCCGAAGATGATGTCCTTCGCCTGCGCCATGATGTCGCCGGACGCGAGGTTCAGCAGGCGCACCGCGGCGTTCTGCATGATGCTCGGCTCGGTGCCGATCGCCACCGTGAACACCGAGGGCACGTTGACGCGGATGTTCTCGAGCGAGAGCGCGCCCTTGAGCGGGATCTCGATCTGGATCGGCTCGAGGTCGAGGTAGGCGTAGTCCTGGACGACGGGCCAGATGAAGGCCGCGCCTCCGTGGACGCACTTCGCCGCCTGCTGCCCCGTCACCTTGCCGTAGACGACGAGGACCTTGTTGGAGGGGCATCGCCGGTAGCGCTTGATCAGCAGCAGGAGGATGCTGAACGCGAAGACCGCGACGAAGAGGATGAGCAGGACTTCGGGTCCCGGTGCCGCTGCGAACATGACTTTCCTCCCTAGCTCCGGACGACCTTCAGGAGGTCGTCGCCCTCGACCGCCTCGACCGTCACCTGCACCCCCGTCTCGAGGGTGTCCCCGTCGGTGACCGCCGGGAACTCCATGGAACGCCCCTGGACATCCACCGTGACCTTGCCGCGGCCCGCGCCGCGCCCGGGGATGCGGAGATAGACCGTGGCGGTCGCGCCCACCGCGTTCCGCACGTTCACGGTGCCCGACGCGCTGAGCCGCGCGAGGCCGCGCATCGTCCACGCGACGACGAACATGCTCGCGAGGCCCGCGCCCGCCGCCGTGGCGATGCGCGCCGCCTGCCCGAGCGAGTCCCAGAAGATGAGACCCACGAGGCCGAACACGCCCGCGAACGCGGACAGCGCCTTGAAGGAGAGGATGCCGAAGAAGAGGTTCCCGTGCCCCTCCGTGCCGGCCTCCCCGTGCAGGTCGCCGTGGTCGGCGTCGACGTCCGTGTCGCTCCCGATCCCGAAGAGCTGGAGCACCAGCTGGAGCCCCACGAGGACGCCGCCGACGATGGCGCAATACTTGTAGATCGCGTACTCCACAGGTCCCTCCCGGGCGCTGCCGCCCGGTCATTGTCCGTTTCGGGCCCCTTGCCGCGCAAGCCCGTTTCGATCCGCTACCTCCCCCGCGCCCCCTCTATTCGCACGAGCCCGCCGGAGACCGCGAACCTGACCGGCAGGAACCGCTCGATCAGCGCGGCGTTCGTCGTCGCGTGCGACGACAGCGGGAGCGTGCGGAAGCCGCCGCCGCCCGCGAGCGCCATCGGCACGAGCAGCTGGTCCGCGAGGTGCTCGCCCACGGGCACGTCCGCCGCGAGGTAGCGCTCCATCTCGGCGAGCGCACGCTCCGCGACCCGCTCCGCGGGCACGCCCTTCCGCCCGAACCCGGTCACGAGCTCCGTCGCGTGCTCCGACTCCGCGACGAGCATCACGACGTTCCCGGGCCCGGCCGACTCGACCGGGCGCGCGGCGGCATCCTCCCAGCCGACGGTGCGCAGCTCCCGCTCGGCGATCGAGAGGGGGAGGTTCGAGACGACCGCCTCGGCGCGGCGGCGGAGGACCTCTCCCCGCTGCAGAAGATGGAGGGGGGCGAGGGGGGAGGGATCGACCTCCGCGCGGATCTCCCCGCCGCCCGCGGGGAAAAAGCCGTGCCGGACGAGCTCGAGGCGCACGCGCGCCCCCATGCGCGCGATCGCCGGGAGGAAGGCGCGCGCAAGGAAGTCGAACGGCGGCGCGAGCGGGTTGTGCGTGCCGCCGAGGAGCGTGAGACGCGAGGGGGCGTCCGCCGAGAGCAGCGCCGGAAGGACCGTCTGGAGAACCAGCGTGACGCTCCCCGCGGAGCCGACGTCGAAGGAGTAGTCGCCCGGCCGGACCCCGTGCGGGGCGAAGTCGAGCTCCGCGCTGCCGAGCCGCGCCCCCTCGACGCGTGCGCCGCCGATCCGCGCCGCGGCCTCGACGGCGGTCAGGTGCTGGCGGAGGAGGCCGGGCCGCTCGCGCCGCGCGCGGATGTTCACGAGGCGGATGCGGCGCCCGGTCAAGAGCGAGAGGCCGAGCGCGGTCCGGACCACCTGCCCGCCGCCCTCGCCCTCGGCGCCGTCGATCCGGAGGGGCTCCATGTCCCGGATTATGCCGGTCCCCCGCGCGTCCCGCGCGTCCCCCGGTGAAAGCGGACTTGGCCGCGTGTATAAAGGAACCCCGTGAGGGCGTGGGTTCTCTTCGGGATCGGGCTCCTCGCCGCGTGCGGCGGAGGGGGCGGAGGGGGAGGGGGCGGCCCCGCCGCCTTCGCGATCGTCTCCACCGTTCCCGCGGACGGGACGATCGGCTTCGCGCCGGGCGCGGGGATCTCCGTGAACTTCTCCGACAACGTGGACGTGGGGACGCTCACGCAGTCGACGCTCGTGCTCACGCGCACCGACGGGAGCCAGGTGCCCGCGAGCATCGTGACGGCTCCGGCCAATCCGCGCAACGTGCAGGTGCGGCCTTCCCCCGACCTCCCGCCCGACGCGCGCTTCCATCTCCTCGTGAAGGGAGCGATCCGGTCCGCGGCAGGCGTGCCGCTCGGCGCGGACAAGGGCGTCTGCTTCATCACGAGCGGGCCCGTGCCGGCGGTTCGCGAGGACCAGATCCTGGACCTCGGCGACCGGCTCAACGTGCCCCGCTACCTCGCGCAGGTCGTGCGCACCGGCAGCCGCGTCTTCGTCATCGGCGGCCACACGAGCGCGACCGGGGCGACCGATACGGTCGAGGAGTGGGATCCGGGGACGCGCACGTTCAAGCTGCTCTCCGCGAAGCTGCTCGGGCCGCGCGCGGAGTTCACGGCGACCGTGCTCTCGGACGGGCGCATCCTCCTCGTGGGCGGCGTCGCGGCGCCCGGCGGCGCGCCGCTCGCGACGACCGAGACCTTCGATCCCTCGATCGGGTCCTCCCCCGGGCCCCCTCTCCTCGAAGCGCGAAGGTGGCACGCCGCGAGCCGTTTCCGCACCGGAGTGCTGGTGTCAGGGGGCTTCGGGGGCACGGGCGATCCCCTCGACTCGCTCGAGGTCCTCGAGAACGGGTCGTGGATCGCGCATTCGGGGCACCTCGCGCAGCCGTCGGCGCAGCACCTGCAGTTCTCGCGCGGCTTCGACGAGGTGTACGTGGCCGTCGGCAACCTCGGCCAGATCGCGGCGCGCGTGGACAGCGTGGCTGTCACGTCGTTCTTCGAGGGCGACGCGCGGTTCCGGTCGCAGGGCGTCGTGCTCCACGACGGGCGCGTGATGATCGTCGCGGGCGACACGCGGAGCGTCGTGATCCACGACTTCGACCAGGATGCCTCGTACCTCGCGACGAAGCTGCTCTTCGACCGGCGCGGCGCGTACAGCCTGACGACGTGGGGATCGAGCGGCCGGCTCTACCTGACGGCGGGCGGGTTCCAGATCTCGGCGGGCGGGCGCGTGATCGGCTCGCTCGAGCTCGTGGAGTACCTCCAGAACCCGGGCGGCGCGCCGAACGTCGCGATCTACACGGTGACCGCGTCGGAGCTCCCGGTCCCGATGGCGGGCCACGTCGGATTCAACGATCCCTTGGGAGCGACGGTGCTCGCGGGCGGCATAGAGGACGCGGCCGGCGCCCCGACGCGCCGCGTCGTGATGATCCTCGACGACCGCACGACGCCCCCCGCGACGTGCCAGTAGGGGGACCGTGCGGGCGAGGAACATCGCCCACGCGGCCGCCGTTGCCAAGGATGTGTCGCGGAAGGCCCTTCTCGCGCTGATCCTGCTCCCGGCGGCCGCGCGGGCGGACGCCGTGCCGCTCGCCGACGCGGCGGCCCGCGTCGAGGAGCTGGAGCAGCTTCTCCGCAGGGCGAAATCCACGGACAAGGAGCTCGCCCTTGCGGTGGAGGCGGTGGGTGTCGCGCTGCGCGACCCCGACCCCGACGCGGACCCACGCGAGCTCGGGCGCGTGCGCGACAAGGCGACCGACGCGCTGCTCAAGGCGCTGCGGCTCGAGCGGGTGGACCGGGAGACGAAGCGCAACCTCCGGACGCCGGTGCAGCTCGCGGCTGCGCGCACGCTGCGGCACATCGACGCGGACCGCGCGGACGACCTGATGCGCGTGATCGAGCGCCACCTCCTCGGCGACCGCGGCTACGACGTGGACCCGTCGTTCTACGACGCGGTGCTGGACCCGCTCGTGCGACTCCGCGCGAAGGGGACGTTCGAGTGGGTGGTGGAAGAGGTGGTGAACCCCGACACGGCGGACGACGCGCGCGACCAGGCGCTCGCGGGGCTCGACGCTCTCCTGCGGATCCCGGCGACCGGCGACCAGCGCCGCGTCGCCGTCAACCGCATCCTCGGCATCTACCAGTCCTACATGTTCCACGTCGAGGACGACTTCCTCGAGATCGCCGGCTACCGAGGCACGAAGTACAAGGGGATGCAGGGCGCGGGGCCCTACTGGGAGTCGATGCGGCCGACCGTGATGCGCGCGCTGCGCGAGCTCTCGACCGACCCGCGGACCGGCCTCCCGGCCTTCGACATCGACACGAAGGGGGAGATCGGGACGCTCGAGCGGCACCAGGTGTGGTACGCGCAGAACGGCCTCGCAGGCCACGCCCCGTGGGTGGACGGCGAGCGCGAGCCGCGCCGGCGTGCGGACGCCCGCTACACGCGCATGCCGCCGCCTGCGTGGTTCGCGCTCGGCGCGCCGTGGCAGCACGCATGGCGGACGAACCGCGCGGTCCTCGACCGCCCGCTCGCGCC
>JAKLKT010000213.1 GCA_023150495.1 Planctomycetota bacterium | reverse complement strand
GCCCCTGGAGCAGGTTGAAGGTCTGGAAGACGTAGCCGATCCTCTCCGCGCGCACGCGGTCGCGCCCCGCCTCGGGGAGCGAGGTGATCTCCTCGCCCGCGACCGCGATCCGCCCCTCGTCCGCGCGCAGCACGCCCGCGATCAGGTTCAGGAGCGTGGTCTTCCCGGACCCGCTCCGCCCCTTGAGCGCCGCCTGCGCGCCCTCGCCGAGCCGCAGCTCGTGCACGTCGACGACGGGCACGCGCTCGCCGTCCGGCGCGATGTAGGCCTTCTTGAGCCGCTCGACGAGGAGCGCGTCCATGGGGCCGCCGATTCTAGCCGCGCCCGGAAAAAGGGCCCCCGGAGCCCCCCCCGAAAGAGAACGCGGGGCGCGGACGGGCGCGCCCCGCGAGAGAGAGCCTTCTCCGCCTACCTGCAGCCGGCGGGGATATCGACCGTCGTGTGCACCTCGGCGATCTGCAGCTCCGGGAGCTGGATCGTCACCGGGTTCTGCGCGGCGCCGAGCGCGATGGCCGCGCCGAGGTTCGTCGTGAACGTCTCGATCGGCTTCTTGAGCTTCGTGTGCGTCGCGTGGATCTCGGTCCGCGCGAGGTATCGCGCGCAGATGACGCGCGCCTGCTCGTCGTACCAGGTCTTCGAGTCGTCGGCGAGCTTCCGGATCTCGGGCGAGTTGAGCTCCTCGCCGTACCGGGCGAGATCCTCGTACGCCTTCTGCCGCTCCTTCTTGTCGAGCGTCGCGAAGCGGCGCATGATCCGGTTCAGGTTCTCGTTCACCTTCCGCCGCTCGGCGAACCCCTGCCGGAGCTTCTCGTCGCCCTCGATCTGCTTCTTCAGCTCGTCGAGGTCGTGCTTCGTGTACCAGCGGCCCTCGAACTCGACGAGCCCCTTCCTGCGGTTGAGCTCGTCCGGCGAGACCCAGGCGCCCTCGTAGAGCGAGTAGCCGAGCGCGCGGCGCGCGGCCCGGTGGTCCGGGTCGAGGTCGAGCACCTCGGCGTACGCGAGCTTCGCGCGGCTCGCCCAGTCGTTCTCCTCGAGCCAGCGGCCGAACTCGAAGATCGCCTCGGCATCGTCGGCCGGGAGGCTCGCCAGCCGGTCGTCGAACTCGTCCATGAAGCCCTTCTTCTTGACGAGATCGGTGACCTCGGACTTCCTGACGACGTGCTTGCTGTCTCGGTCGACGACCGCGTAGCGGTCGCCGTCCTCGAGGACCCGGCCGGAAAGCACCCGACCGTCCCTCAGGTGGAGCTCGTCCGCCGTGGCCGAAACGGCGGCGATGAGGAGGGGGATGAGGCTCTTGCGGTTCATCGCTTCGTTGGTGGAAACGCGGCCCGGAAGGGCCTTTCACGCTCCTGTCATTTTGTCAGAAGGGGTAAGGGCCGCCCCCGGACCCCCCGCCAATTTGGCACGAAGGGGAGGGGCTCCGGGGAGGGGCAACCCCTTGTGCCGCAACGACTTGCGGAAGTCCGGGGCGATTGGCACCCCAATTGGAATCAGGGAGGTTTTCCAGCGGAGGAACGACAGCCAGTTGGTGCGGGCTACGACGTCCATCCTCGTCGCGGACCAGGAGAGCGATTCGCGCTCCCGGCTCACGCGCGCGCTTCGCCGGGAGGGGTACGAGACCCTCCTCGCGAGCACGGGGGCGGAGGCGCTCGAGCTCGCGAGGAGTCCGCTCGTGAGGATCACGATCCTCGACGTGCTCCTGCCCGACCTCTCGGGCATCGACACGTTCGAGCTCATCAGCGGGTTCCGCGAGGTGGAGGGCATCTTCCTCGCGCGGGAACGGACGAAGGAGACGATGGTGCGACTGCTCGACGCCGGGGCCTACACGGTCCTCGACAAGCCGCCGCGGCTGGACTGGCTGCTCGAGGCCGTCCGGCTGCTCGACCGGCGTCTCGGCAGCGAGAACGAGGGGCGGCGCGACCGCGCGCCGCCGCGGAACGACGGAACCAAGGGCGCCGGCGGCACGCCGGCCTGACTTCAGGGAGTATCGAGGGATGGCGAAGACGCCGAAGATCAAGCCCCTCGGCCAGAACGTGCTTCTGCGCCGGCTGGAGGCGGAAGAGAAGACGAAGGGGGGGATCATCCTCCCCGACACGGCCAAGGAGAAGCCCAAGGAGGGCGAGGTCCTCGCGCTCGGCGAGGGCGAGCTCGACAAGAACGGGAGGAAGAAGGACTTCCAGGTGAAGAAGGGCGACCGCGTGATCTTCTCCTCGTACGCGGGAACCGAGGTGAAGCTCGACGGGGAGGAGTTCCTGATCCTGTCCGAGGACGACATCCTCGGCGTGGTGGAGGCGTAGCGAGATGACCGCGAAACGAATCCTCTTCGACCAGGACGCCCGCGAGAAGATCCGCGCGGGCGTGCGCCGCCTCGCGAAGGCGGTCAAGGTGACCCTCGGCCCCCGCGGCCGCAACGTGGTGATCGCGAAGTCCTTCGGCAGCCCCACGGTGACGAAGGACGGCGTGACCGTCGCGAAGGAGATCGAGCTCGAGGATCCCTACGAGAACATGGGCGCCCAGATGGTGAAGGAGGTCGCCGCGAAGACGTCCGACGTCGCGGGCGACGGCACCACGACGGCGACCGTGCTCGCCGAGGCGATCTTCGAGGAGGGGCTGCGCTCCGTCGCCGCGGGCGCGAACCCGATTTCCGTGAAGCGCGGCATCGAGAAGGCCGTGCAGGCGGTGATCGGCGACCTCAAGGAGCAGAGCCGGAAGATCGCCGGGTCGAAGGAGATCGCCCAGGTCGGGACGATCGCCGCGAACAACGACCCCGAGATCGGCAACAAGATCGCCGAGGCGATGGAGCGCGTCGGCAAGGACGGCGTGATCACCGTCGAGGAGGGCAAGTCCCTCACCACGGAGATCGACTGGGTCGAGGGGATGCAGTTCGACAAGGGCTACCTCTCGCCGCACTTCGCGAGCGACCGCGCGGCGATGGAGTGCGTCCTCGTGAACCCGTTCATCCTCGTCCACGAGAAGAAGATCTCGTCGGTGCGCGATTTCCTGCCGCTGCTCGAGCAGATCGCGCAGGCGCGCCGGCCGCTGCTCGTGATCGCCGAGGAGGTCGAGGGCGAGGCGCTCGCGACCCTCGTGCTCAACAAGCTGCGCGGCATCTTCGACTGCTGCGCGGTGAAGGCGCCGGGCTTCGGCGACCGCCGCAAGGAGATGCTCGAGGACATCGCGGTCCTCACCGGCGGCGAGGCGATCATGGAGGCGATCGGCACCGAGCTCAAGAACGTCACGATGAAGCAGCTCGGCCAGGCGAAGAAGGTGATCATCGACAAGGACAACACGACGATCATCGAGGGCGCCGGCAAGAAGGCTGACATCCAGGGCCGCATCGGGCAGATCAGGCGCCAGATCGAGGAGACGACCTCCGACTACGACAAGGAGAAGCTCCAGGAGCGGCTCGCGAAGCTCAGCGGCGGCGTCGCGCAGATCAACGTCGGCGCGGCGACCGAGGTCGAGATGAAGGAGAAGAAGGCCCGCGTCGAGGACGCGCTCCACGCGACGCGCGCCGCGGTCGAGGAGGGCATCCTCCCGGGCGGCGGCACCGCGCTGGTGCGCTGCATCGACAAGGTCGGCAAGATCAAGAGCGACGACGAGGACGAGCTGATCGGCGTGGGCATCGTCCGCCGCGCGCTCGAGGCGCCCATCCGCATGATCGCGGCGAACGCGGGCGTCGACGGCTCGATCGTGCTCGAGCGTGTGCGCAAGGAGAAGGGTGCCTACGGCTACAACGCCATGAGCGGCGAGTACGAGGACCTGACGAAATCGGGCGTCATCGACCCGACGAAGGTCGTCCGCTGCGCCATGGAGAACGCGGCCTCGGTGGCGTCGCTGCTCCTCACGACGGAGGCGATGGTCGCCGAGATCCCCGAGAAGAAGGAGAAGGCGCCGGCCGGCGGCGGCATGCCCGGCGGCATGCCCGGGATGATGTAGGTCAACGGTTGACCTGCGCGGGCGGCGCAACCGCCTGCGGCACAACGGGTTGTGATTCCGGACCTGCGCCACCGCTGGCGCAGGTCCGGTCGTTCCCGGACCCGGGGGAAGGGGCTCCGTGGGGGCCGCGGGCCTGCGCCGTTGCGGAGGGTGATGCGGGCGGGCAGGTTCCCGCGCGGACATCCGGACAAGGCGTTCAGCCGTCGACCGACGGCCGTGCGCTCAGTCTCATGGCGACGGCCCGGAGCAGTCCGGGATCGCGGGCGCGGTGGGCACGGGAAGCGCCTGCATCGCCTCGTCGCCGTCGAGCTTCCAGCGCCCGCCCTCGCGCACGAGCTGCAGCGTCTGGTCGCGCGAGCGGCCGCGGAGGATGAAGCTCGCCTTGACCGTCGCGCGATCGTCGCGCTGCTTCACGTCCGTGACGACGATCGTGAGCGACTTCAGCGGCTCGAGCGCCTTCGGGTTCTCGTCCTCTGCCCGCTCGACTGTCGCGACGAGCATCTCGCGCGCATCCATCTTCCTGAAGCCGGAGAGCCCCGCCGCCTTGAGCTGCGCGTCGGGCACCGAGGCGAGCGCCGCCTTGAGTCCCACGAAGGGCGCCGCGAGCTCCCGTTGCCCCCGTGCGGAGAGCATGTCGTAGACCGCGCCGATGTCCGCGCTCCGGAGCGCGGTCTCGAGGTTCCGGACGGTCTCCTTCGGGTTCCGGCCCGCCTTGGGGGAGGGGCCGCAGCCCGCAGCCATGCCCCCGAGGAGGATCAGGATGACACGCGCACGCATGGCCGTATGATCGGAAGGTGCCCGGGGGGCTTGAGGGGCACGCCGTGTGCACTTCCCGGCGGGCAGAGGGCCTCCGGGGCCGCATACTCCGGCCCCCGGAGCCCCCCCGAATTCGAACGGAGGAGACACGATGTCCTTGCAGCGCGCCACCCTCCTCGCCATGCTCGCAACCGCCGCGGCCTGCGACGACTGCTGCGACGACGACTACAGCGGCCTCTACCCCTACGAGGAGGCCTACCTTGCCGAGGACGTGACCGACCTCATGACCAACGTCTTCGCCACCGGCGAGCACGCGTTCGACGGCGACGCGCCGCTTCCTGCGGACGTCGTCCAGATCGCCGACCCGAGCAACCAGTACACCGCCGTCTACCTGCTCCCCGAGGGGTTCCGTCCCGGTCTGGGACAGGGGGGCGGCGATGTCGCTCTGCAGGTGACCGAGGACGGCGTCCCGAACGTCGACCCGCTGTTCTTCTCGTTCGCGACGACCACCGCGCTCACCGTCGACCTCGTCTACGATCTCCGCTACCTCGGCTTCACCGAGGGCGCGCGCGAGTCCGACGTCGTGCTCCGCGCGACGCTGCACGCGACCCGCGCGTCTCCCGCGGATCCGTTCGTCGTCGAGTACGTCGTCGGCGGGACCGTGTTCTTCGGCACGACCTTCTGCGACTTCAACACGCGCTTCCGCGCCCCGGGTCCGCCGAGCGCGGGCATCGAAGGCGGCTTCGGCGACGGCGCGGGTTTCATCGACGACCCGGACGTCTACGATATCTTCGAGGTGAACATCAACTACGGGAGCGAGCAGTTCGGGGCGGAGGGGCCGGTGGGCTGCTGCGCCTACTACTCCGCAGGGTTCTACTACGACCAGCTGTTCTTCTGACCTGACGTGACGGGAGGGGGCGCGGGGGAGGGTCGATGCCGGAGTCCACGAAGGGATCGCGCGGCACGCTGATCGCCGGGATCGCGGCGGTCTTCGCGGCGTTGCTCCAGGGCACGTGATGAACGATGCCGCCGCTGCTTGCGCTCCTCGGTCTGGGGAGCGTCCTCTCGACCGCGTTCTGGAGCACGTACCGCTGGCACTTCGCCGGCGCGTCGGCGGTGCTGCTCGCGCTGATGCTCATCTTCGCGTACCGCTGGCGGCCGTCGCGCCGGAATCGCCGGATCGCGTGGTTCTTCGTCCTCTCCACTGCCGGCGCGTTCGTCTACGTGTTC
>JAKLKT010000212.1 GCA_023150495.1 Planctomycetota bacterium | reverse complement strand
CGGGGCTCGCGGGGCTGGCGCCAGCCGCGACGCGGCTGCGGAGCACGCTGCTGCCCGCCGGTGGCAGGCGAGGAAATGGTGGAGACGACGGGATTCGAACCCGTGACCTCCGACTTGCAAAGCCGGCGCTCTCCCAGCTGAGCTACGTCCCCGTCGGCCACGACTGTACCCGAAGGCGGGACGTACCGCGCGCTTCATGAGGCTCCGTGGCGGCGCGATGGGCCGATGGCCGGCGTATCATTCGTTGGGACCGGAGGATCCGGACCCTGGGAGGCCGTCTTGCGTTCGACACCCGTCTCGACCCTGCTCGCAGCGGCTTCTCTCGCCGCCGTGGTCGTGCTCTACCTGAAGGTGGACCGCCTGGAACGGGACCTCGGGACCGCGCGCACCGCGACAAGGGACGCGAGGGTGCCGGTCGAGTCGTCGGGGGATCCGCTTCGCGATGCATTCCCGCGGATGGGCGCCGGGGACGCGCCGGGGGGAGCGGACGCGCCGCGACCCGGGGCCGGGACGTCGATGGCGTCCGGGGTGGCGCAGCCGGTGCGCGAGCTGTCCGTCGAGGACCGCCTCGCACAGCTGGAGGCACGCCAGCAGAAGCTCGAAGGCGGGAGTGGGCTCCCGTGGCACGCCGGCGGGAAGGTGCCCGTCCGGAGCATGGACGACCTCGCGCAGAGGCTCGCGCTGACGGAGACCCAGCGGTCCCGCATCGAGGACGCCGTCGCTCGCGGGCGCCAGCGCATCGAGGATGTCCTGAAGATCCCCGACGAGACGGGAAAGAGCCCGTACGAGCGCCGTGCGGAGACAAGGAAGAAGCTCGAGGAGGCGATGAAGAGCCCGGGAACCGGCCTCTTCGCGTTGGCCACGGACATGACCTCCTACCGCCAGAAGAAGATCCCGGGCCGCGGCGACACGTACGGGGACGAGATCAACCGCATCCGGAAGGAGACGCGGGAGGAGATCGCTGCGGCGCTGGACGGGAAGCAGCAGGAGACCTTCCGCGACACGGGCGTCGACGGCCTCCTCGGCGAGGTCAACCAGGTGTCGGTCGCGTACGCCCTTGGGGATCCGGCCGGGGAAGGCGAAGGGGCCGGGCTCGTCATCGAGATGGAATCCGATCTCGAGGCCGAGGAGGGTGCGACCCCGCCCCCCGGGGCCGGCGGCGCGGGGCGCTGAGGCAGGGCCGCCGAGGGGGTCGAAAGGGAGGGGCTCCGGGGAACCGTGCCGGCGGCGCAGGACCCTGCAGCACCGCATATAATGCGGTCGAGCCCACATGCGGGTCGCCTGCACGCTGCTGCTCATCGCCGTGATGGCCCCGGGAAACGAGGAGTCGCCTCTCCCGGAGGTGCCGCTGCGCAACGTCGAGCTCGTCGACAGCGAGGGCGTCCGCACGCGGCTCGCCGGCTTCTACCGGGCGTCCGGCGAGGACATCTTCCGGGGCTTCCTCGGCGCCGGCGAGATCCAGGTGCCCTACGAGCGCATGGTCGAGATCCGCGTGCGTCCCGCCGAGCCGGGCGGCCGCATGCGCGCGGAGATCACGCTGCGCTCCGGCAACGTGGTCGACGCGACCTTCGACGAGCGCGAGGGGGAGCAGCTCCTCAGCGGATACGCGCCGTACGGGCGCGTGACGGTGTTCTTCCGCGACATCCGCCAGCTGCGGATTCTCGGCCACACCGCCCGTGAGGACCTCCCCGACTACGGGCCGCCGGTGGAGGGGCTGGACGTCCGGCTCACCGATGTCGACAGCCTCGCGACGGAGCTGATCGGGTTCCGCCGGGCGGTCGGCGAGAACGTGATCCCCGGCAAGCGGGGCGCGGCGTCGATCGCGATCCCGCTCCGCGTCCTCAAGCGTCTCGAGATCACCGGGGATCGTGCGACGCCGGGCCTGCGCGCCGCCGCGACTCTCAAGGACGGCTCTTCGCTCGACTTCCGTCTCCCGACCTACGTCGAGGAGACGGCCTATCGGGGGGAGGCGGAGTTCGGGACGTATCGGATCCGGCTCGGCAAGGTGCGCAGCCTGGTCGTGCATCGCGAGACCCCGGAGCTCCGGGATTTCGAGTCGCCGGGGACCGTCGACCGCGAGGGCGCCGCGGGGGAACAGCTCGAGCGTTGAGCGCCGAACCTGCGCCCGAGGGGCGATATCTCCTCGACTTCGACACGCACAACCTCCCCCGCCGGGAGACGGACGTCCTCATCATCGGGGGGGGCGTCGCCGGGCTCTCCGCCGCGCTCGCGTGCGCCGAGCGGTACTCCGTGCTGCTGGTGGAGAAGGACGAGCCGGAGGTGTGCAACACCGCGTGGGCGCAGGGCGGCGTCGCGGCGGCCGTGGGGGCCGGCGACAACCCGGCGGCGCACGCGGCCGACACGCTGCGCACGGGCTGCGGCCTCTCGGACGAGGATGTCGTCGCGCGCGTGGTGGGCGACGCCCCTGCGGCGATCGAGCGGCTCATCTCCCTCGGCGCGCGTTTCGACCGCGAGGATGGCGGCTTCGACCTCACGCAGGAGGGGGGCCACGGGTGCCGGCGGGTCCTCCATCGCGGGGACACGACGGGCCTCGAGATCATCCGCACGCTGCTGCGGGCCGCGGGCCGGACCCGGCGGCTCGAGATGCTCTCCCGGCTCTTCGTGACCGACCTGCTGACGGACGGCGCCCGCTGCGTCGGTGCCCTCGTGCTCGACCGCCAGGGGGCGCTCACGGCCGTGTTCGCGAAGGCCGTCATCGTCGCCTCCGGCGGGGCCGGACGCCTCTACCGCGAGACGAGCAACGTCCGCGGCGCGACCGGCGACGGGGTCGCGGCGGCATTTCGCGCGGGTGCCACGCTGAAAGACGTGGAGTTCGTGCAGTTCCACCCGACGACCCTGTACCTCGCGGGCGTCGACCGCATCCTCGTCACCGAGGCGGTCCGCGGCGAGGGGGCCAAGATCGTCGACAACGAGGGCCGGCGCTTCCTCGGCGACTTCGACCCGAGGGGCGAGCTCGCGCCCCGCGACGTCGTGTCGCGCGCGATCGTGGCGCACCTCGGGCGACCGGGCGTGACCGGCGTGTTCCTCGACATGCGCCACTGGCCGGCGGATCGCGCGGCTGCGCGCTTCCCGGGCCTTGTCGCGTCCTGCGTGAAGTACGGGATCGACCCCGCGCTCGATCTCGTGCCGGTCCGGCCGGCCGCGCACTACTTCATCGGCGGCATCGCGTGCGACCTCGACGGCAGGAGCAGCCTCCCGGGTCTCTTCGCGTGCGGCGAAGCTTCGTGCAGCGGGCTGCACGGGGCGAACCGGCTCGCCTCGAACTCGCTGCTCGAGGGTCTCGTCCTCGGGGCGCGGGCGGGGCGCGCGGCCGCGGACGAGGCGGCGCGAACGGCCTTGCCGAAGGCGCGCATCCGGCACGAACCGGGCCGGACGCTCGAGGAGCGGGAGATCGACATCGAGGACCTGCGCAAGTCGCTGCTCAGCTGCACGTGGCGTCTCGCCGGCATCGTCCGGGATGGCGCAGGGCTGGAGGAGGCCTCGGCCGCGATCCGCCCCTGGCGGTTCTTCTCCGGCAAGGTCCGGTACCGGCGGTGGGGGGGCCTCGAGCTCGAGAACCTCCTCCTGCTCGGCTCCCTCGTCACCGCGTCCGCCGCGCTCCGGCTCGAGAGCCGGGGCACGCACGCGCGGCGCGAGTACCCGTCGCGCGACGACGAGCGCTTCCTCGGCAGCTTCGTCTGGACGAGGGATCGGGGTGCCGAGTTCCACCCCAAGAAGGCGAAGGCCCATGGTTGAGCAGGGAATGCGGGCGCTCCCCCGCCGCGGCGGCGAGCGGGCGATCCTCGTCGGCGTCCAGCTCCCCTCCGATCCGCCGACCCACGGCGATCCGCTGGACGAGCTCGGCCTCCTCGCCAGGACCGCGGGCGTCAAGGAGGCGGGTCGGATCCTGCAGCGCCGGCGACGCCCCGATGCGTCGACGTTCCTGGGCGGAGGCAAGGCGCAGGAGATCGCCGCCGTCGCGCGGGAGCGACAGGCGGAGGTGGCGATCTTCGACGTCGATCTGTCGCCCGCGCAGATCCGGAACCTCGAGAAGATCCTCGGCGTCCGCGTCGTCGACAGGACCGAGCTGATTCTCGACATCTTCGCGCTGCATGCCCGGACGCACCAGGCGAAGCTCCAGGTGGAGCTCGCGCAGGCGCAGTACCTGCTCCCGCGGCTCCGCCGCATGTGGACCCACCTGAGCCGAGAGGTCGGCATGGGCGCGGCCCAGGCGGGTGTCGGCATGCGCGGCCCGGGCGAGAAGCAGATCGAGATCGACCGCCGGATCCTGCGCCGGAAGATCGACGAGCTGCGCCGCGAGCTCAAGACGATCGCGGAGCGGCGCAAGCGGCTCGCGCAGAGCCGCGACCCCTACTACACGGTCAGCCTCGTCGGCTATACGAACGCCGGCAAGTCGACGCTGCTGCGCCGGCTGACCGGCGCCGACGCGCATGTCGCCGACCAGCTCTTCGCGACGCTCGACACGCAGACGCGCGCATGGACGCTCCCCGGCAAGAAGCAGGTGTTCCTCTCCGACACCGTCGGGTTCATCCGCCACCTGCCTCACCATCTCGTCGCGTCGTTCTACGCCACCCTCGAGGAGGTGCGGACGGCGGACCTCATCCTCCACGTCGTGGACGCGTCCCATCCGGACGCGCGCCTCCAGGTCGAGGCGGTCGATCAGGTGCTCGCGGAGATCGGGGCGGACATATCGCCGCGCATCGTGGTCCTCAACAAGACGGACCGCGTCGGGGACCCGCTCGACCTCGCGCTCGCCGGCGCCGGCCACGCGGAGTCGGTCCAGGTCTCGGCCCTCACGGGTGCGGGGATCGACCGGCTCGCCGCCGCCGTCGAGCGGCACATCATCGAGGGGCAGGCCGAGGCGGAGTTCCGCGTGCCCGCCGGCGAGGGGCGGCTGCTCGCGTGGCTCGCGGAGCGCGGGACCGTCCTCGCCCGCGTCTATGAGGACGGGATGGTCGCGATCCGCGTCCGCATGACGAGGGCCGACCTCGCGCGCGCCGCGCGCATGGTCGAGGCTCTCGCCCGGTAGGGGACCGCGACGCGACCGGGCCGCCGGACGGGGGAGCTACTTCGACGGCAGGATGAGGACCGTGCCCGCCTTGACGTCCGCGCTCCAGAGGTGGTTGAGCTCCATGATGCGGCTCACGCGGGCGCCCTGCGCCTCGGGCCCGTAGATCCGTCTGCAGATCGCGTAGAGGTCCCCGTCGGACTCCTTCACCGTGTAGCGCGAGGGGATCTTCGCCGGCGCCTTGGCCGTCGCCGCGGCGTCCCCGGAGCCCCTCTCCTTCGTGATCACCTTCTTGGCGGGGATCACGAGCTTCTGGTTCGCGTAGATCCGGTTCGCGTTCGGGAGGCCGTTCGCGTCGACGATCCACTCGATTCCCTCGCGGGTGCCGTAGTACTTGATCGCGATCGCCTCGAGCGTCTCGCCCTTCCGGATCACGTGCGTCCGGGCCGGCTCGGGCTTCGGCTCCGGCGGCTTCGGCGCGGGCTTCACCTCGGGCTTCGGGCCGGGCGCCGGCACGACGGGGTCCGGCGAGGGACCAGGCGTCGGCGGGCTCTGGCCGGGAGGGGACGAGGGCGGGAGCTGCGGCTGCTGGCCCGGGTTCGCGGGCGGGGTCGGCTCGGTCTTGGGCGCGTCGGGTCGCACGGACAGGGCATCGAAGTCCCCGGTCGTGTCGTCGCCGGAGGCCTCCGCGATCTCCGGGGACTCGCCGGCGGAGTTCCACCGGTCGTAGGCAATCACCCCGGCGACCACGAGGAACAGGACGCCCAAGAGGAAGTACTTCACCCGATCCGCCATGAAAGTCCTCCACCGTACGTTGGCGCGCGATCTACACGTCCTAGGACAGCAAATGATCTTAGACCCCGACCTGTAGTGGGTCAAGCGCGCATTGGGCCCGATTCGGGGGAGGGGCGCG
>JAKLKT010000211.1 GCA_023150495.1 Planctomycetota bacterium | reverse complement strand
CGGACTCGGACAGCAACAACCGCTTCGTCGCGGTCACGTGCCCGACGGTCACCGGCGAGTCGGTGCTGTTCCTCGTCGACTCGGTGCAGGAGCAGGTGGCGGTCTACCGCTTCCAGGCGGGGCAGGGCCTCGAGTACCTGGCGAGCCGCAAGATCGAGTACGATCTCAAGGTGTCCGGCTACAAGGACGTATCGGAATTCTCCTACGACCGGATGCGTGAGCTGTATCAGCAGGAGGTCAGCCGGCAGGCGGCCAAGGCCGCCGCGGCCAAGTAGCGCGAACGCGCAAGGACGAACATGGCAAAGAGTGGCGAGTTCTACACCTTCGACGAGGTCGTCCGTCAGCTGAAGATCGACCAGAACAAGCTCAAGCGTCTGGTCTCGGAGGGCGAGATCTCCGCGTTCCGCGAAGGCGACGTGATGAAGTTCAAGAAGTCGGAGATCGACAAGCTCGTGTCGAAGGGGACGGGCTCCGAGACCTCCGAGACGGTCCTCTCCGAGATCACGCTCGAGGACGAGGCCCCCGCGTTCGAGGAGTCGGGCGAGACGCTCACCGACGATCTCGTCTTCGAGAGCGGCGAGGACAAGGTCCAGATCGGCGAGGGGGCCCGGGGACGCGAGATCTCGTCCCAGGACACCTTCATCGAGCCCAAGGGCAAGGCCGAGGACGTCGGCATGAGCACCGAGCCGATCGACCTCTCCGCCGACCTCACCCAGGAGGTCGAGGAGGAGGAGGTCGAGGAGGTCGCCGGTGCGAAGAAGGCCGCCGCCGGCGGTGGCCGCAGGCGCGTGGCAGCGGCCGCCGAGGCCCCCGCCGGGAGCCCGGGCATCACGTTCGCGCTCGTCCTCACGTCGATCATCATGCTCCTCGCCGTGGCGCTCTCGTTCCGCACGAGCGGCAACGAGACGGGCAGCGGCCAGCTCGGGGACGGCATGTTCCGGAGCATGTCCAACGCGTTCTACGACAGCTTCGGCGCGAAGAAGAAGGTCACCGACAGGATCAACGCCTCGAAGGCGCCGACCGGCGGCTAGCAGGCGGACGGAGGAGAGGGACGTGACCGTCGCGCGCGCGCGGATCGTGGCCGCGGTGTTTCTGCTCGCCGGTGTCGGCTGCAAGTCGGCACCGCGCTCGGAGCAGCAGGAGGCCGAGCTCCGGAACCAGGCCGGCGTCATCGAGGAGCAGCAGGAGCGGATCAACCAGCTCACCGCCGATCGCGACGCCATGGACCGTCGCCTCAAGGAGCTCGAGGCGAAGCTCGCGAAGGCCGGCAGCGCCCAGCAGGCCGTCGAGGAGGCCAAGGGCGAGATGAGCGAGAGCGTCCGGCGCGTCCTCGAGCGCTTCAAGGGCGACAACCAGATCGAGGTGATCCGCGACGGCGGAAGCGGGTACCGCTTCGTGCTGCGCGAGTCCGTGCTCTTCGGGACGGGCTCGAGCGACCTCTCCGACGACGGCCGGCGCGCGCTCGGCCGCGTCGCCGAGGCGCTCCACGGCGGCAACCAGAAGGTCAGCGTCGAGGGGCACACGGACAACGTGCCCGTGACCAGGGAAGAGACGCGCAAGAAGTACCCGCGCGGCAACATCGAGCTCTCGGTCGGCCGCGCATTCGCCGTCTACGACTACCTGATCAAGGACGGCGGCATCGGCGAGGCCCGCGTGTCGGTCGCGGGGTTCGGCCCGAACCGCCCCGTCGCGCCGAACACGAGCGACGTCAACAAGTGGAAGAACCGGCGCGTCGAGATCCGCGTCGAGGACAAGTAGGGCCCTAGCCCGGCCCGCAGGCCGCGGAGGACGGGCGACCGCGGTCGCCCCCGGAGCCCCCCCGGTTCGCCATGGTGTAATGGCACGCATGCGGCGGGCGCTCGCCCTCCTCGCGCTCTCCGCCGCCTCCGGCGGCGCCGATCCCGCGATCTCCCGGAACGAGCAGGGGCTCGCGCACCTCGCGGCCGGCCGCGCGGACGATGCGAGGAGGGCCTTCGAGGCGGCGCTCGAGCTCCGGGCCGGCGACAGGGTGCTCGAGAGAAACCTCGCGGCCGCGCTCGCGATGCTCGCGGAGGAGCGCCTCGAGGCCCGGGACCTCGGGGAGGCTCTCCTGCTGCTCGAGCGGGCGACGCGGCTCCACCCGGGCCGCATCCGCTACCGCGCCCTCCTCGGCCGCGCCCGGCTCGAGGGGGGGGACGACGCGCTCCTCGCCGCCGCGCGTGCGGATTTCGAGGCCGTGCTCGAGGCGGACCCGGACCACTTCGAGGCCCTCCTGAGCCTCGGCCGGATCGCGTACCTCGAGCGGGATCTCGACACCGCGGTCGCCCGATGGCGGCGCGCGCTGGCGCTGCAGCCGGGCGACCCGGACCTGCTCTCCCGCCTCGCGAAGGCCGAGCGGGAGCGCGAGGTGGAGGCCTCCTTCGTGGAGATCAGGGGCCCGCTCTTCCTCCTGCGGCACTCGCCGGACATCGCGCCGGCGCGGGCGCAGGCCGTGCTCGTGCTCTGCGAGGAGGCGCGCGGCCGTCTCGCCGCCCTTCATGGCAGCTACCCGCCGCGGATCGCGGTCACGCTCTACACCCCGGCGGAGTTCCGGAGCGCGACGCTCCTCCACGGCTGGGTCACGGGGGTGTCGGACGGCACGATCCGCCTCTCGCTCGGGAGCGGCGACAGGCCCGAGTCGCTCGCGCCCGCGATCCGGCACGAGATGACGCACCACGTGATCCGCGCGCTCGCGCCCAGGGCGCCGGTCTGGCTCCACGAGGGGCTCGCGCAGATCGAGGAGGGGCGGAGCGCGGAGAAGGCGGCGGAGAGGCTCTCCGGAGCCACGGGGCTCTCCGACTCGATCCTCTCCGCGGCGATCCTCCGGGAGGCGGACCCCCGCCGCGTGGCGCTCTTCTACGACGCGGCCCTCGCGTTCACGCGGCACCTCGACGACGGGCAGCGCGGCGCGATCCAGAGGCTGCTCCGGGAGCTCGGAACGAAGGAGGAGGCGGAGGCGTTCCGCGAGGTCTTCGGCGACTCGCGCGAAATTCTCTTCGAGAGGTGGAAATCCGGCCTGCGATGAGGGTTCCCGGGGCGTGACGGCGGCCGGAAAGTGACACCCTTGCCCGACGTAATAGACGTGGAAACCATCGCCCCCGAGACCCCCCGCGAACGCCTCCTGCGCCTCGGCCCCGACTCGCTCGCCGACGACGAGCTGCTGTCCCTCGTCCTCGGCAGGAACGGCGTCCGCCCCGCGATCGACGTGGCGCGCGACCTCCTCCTCGAGCACGGATCGCTGCGGCGGCTCGGCACGCTCGCGCCGCGCGAGCTCATGGACCGGATGGGCGTCGGCGGCCTCCACGCCGCCCGGCTCGGCGCGCTCTTCGGCCTGTCGCGGCGGCTCATGTGCGAGCGGATGCGGCAGGGCATGCTCTTCATGAACCCGCGCCAGATCTTCGACCACTACCACGGGGTGCTGCGCGACAAGAAGCGCGAGATGTTCCTCGTCGTCCTCCTCGACGCGCGCCACCGCGTGCTCGGCGAGGAGATCGTCTCCGAGGGCTCGCTCACGACCTCGATCGTCCACCCGCGCGAGGTCTTCCTCCCCGCGGTGCGCGAATCGGCGGGCGCCGTCGTGCTCGTGCACAACCACCCCTCCGGCGACCCGCGCCCCTCCGACGAGGATGTCGCGGTCACGCGCCGCCTCGTGCACGCGGCGGAGCTGCTCGGGATCCGCGTGCTCGACCACGTGATCGTGGGCGACGGCGTCTACGCGAGCTTCAAGGAGACGGGCCTGATGTAGGCGCGGGGGGGCTCCGGGGGCCGGCGCTCAGCCGAGGCGGGCGATCGCGCGGCGCACGAGCTTCGATTCGGCGATCGTCCAGACCGACGACACGCACATGTAGAGCGCGAGCGCCGCGGCGTAGTTGTAGAGCATGAAGAAGAAGACGTAGGGCATGAACTTCATCATCTTCATCTGCATCCGCACCTGCGGGTCGTCGGTGGACCCCGGCGGGGGCGCGAGCTTCTGCTGGAGCACCCAGAGCACGAGCATGAGGATCGGCAGCAGGTTGAAGCCGTGGGGCCAGATCGGGAGGCCGAAGAGCTTGTCCGGCATCGCGAGGTCCTCCGCCCACAGGAACGGCTGGTGCCGCAGCGCGAACTCGACGCGCAGGGCCTGGAAGAGCGCGTACCAGATCGGGATCTGGAGGAAGATCGTGAGGCAGCCGAGCGGGAGCCCCACGCCGTGCTCCTTCATCACCCGCATCCGCTCCTGGTTCATCCGCTGCGGGTCCTTCTCGTACTTCTTCTGGATCTCGTCGAGGAGCGGCTTGATCCTCTGGATGCGCTTTCCGTAGCGCTGCATCGAGAGCTGCGTCTTGTAGGAGACGGGGAAGAGGAGCGCCCGCACGATCACGGTCATGAGCATGATCGCGATGCCGAAGGAGCCGACGAGCCGCTCGAGCGTCTTCATCAGCCACATGAGGGCGCGGCCGATCGAGCCGAACCAGCCGAAGTTCACGCTGCCCCCGATCTCGAGCTCCCGGAGCGCCGAGGACTCGTTCGGGCCGGCGTAGAGGCGGAACGCCTGCGTCGCGCGGCCGCCCTCGAGCGGCAGCGCGAGACCCACGCGGCCGAGCATGCTGTCCCGGGTCGGCGGCTCGCGATCCGCGCGCGGCAGCGCCCGGTCGAGCTGGATCCACTTGCCGATCGCGCTCGTGACCGCGTTCCTCGCGTCCTCCGACACGAGGGCGCAGACGAAGTAGGCGCCGCGCGTGCCGACCGCCCGGAAGGTGCCCCGCCGCTCCTCGGGGTAGGCCTTCTCGAGGATCTCCTTCTGCAGCTTCTCGATCGCCCCGCTCTCGTCCTCGCCGTCCCGGTCGAGCACGAACACGGCCGGATGCTCCGCGCCGATGATCCCGCGGTAGCTGTCCACGATATAGCTCCCCGAGGGCCCGACGAGCCCCGCGAGGACCTGGGAGGCCGTCGCGCCCGGCGCCGCCTCGACCCCGATCTCCACGCCGAGGTCGTAGCGGTCCTTCCCGGGAAGGCTCACCCGCTTCGAGAACTTCCAGCCGTCGGGAGCCGTGATCGTGAAGAGGATCGAGCGCCCGTCCTCCGATGGCGCCATGTCCCAGATGTCGTGGGCGAGGTCCGTGCCGTGGCCGTCCGCGACGAGGGTCAGCGCGCGCTCGCCCTCCGGCGTCCCCGCGTTGAGGATCGGGATCCACGTCGCCTCCGACGGCGCCTCGCCGGCGACCGTCGAGAACCGCTTGAGCCACATCTCGCGGATCGCCGCGCCCCGGTCGGTGAAGACGACCCGGAACGTGTCGTCCTCGAGCACGTGGATGCGGCCCGTGCGCGTCTGGGACGCCGGGAAGGACGCCGCCGCCTCGGCCTGCGGCATCCACCGGAGGGTGAAGCTCCCCTCGTAGGCGCCGTCCTTCGCGACGAGCTCCATCCAGGTCTCCGCCTCGTCGGTCTCCCCGACATCCTCGCGCTGGGCGCGGTAGACGTCGACGAAGAGCTTCGAGACGGGCGGAAGGTCGGTGAGCGCGAGGCAGAAGGTCCGGCCGAAGAGGCCGAAGCGCGCCACGCGGTCCGCGGCGCCGAGCTCCACGGCCGACGCGTAGGGCCGGCCGCCCGTCTCCCTCGCCTGCTTCAGCGACGCGAACGAGTGGATCATCGGCTTCCCGCCAAGGATCTCGGTGAAGGCGAAGGGGGGTTCGTCGCCCGTGAGCTCGACGCCGGACGCGCCGGAGAGGACGAGGAAATTGTCGTCCGCGGGGACGCCCTCCGCCTTGAGGTCGAGCACGAGGCCCTTGCCGTCCTCGGCGAACCGGACCGTCCGCTCGATCCGGAGCTTTCCCTCCTCGACGACGTGCCTGCGGCCGCCCGGCAGCTCCTCGGCCTTCCACGCCGCCTCGGGGATCCGCACCGTCTTCTCGGTCCGCCCGAGGAAGAGGTGGAAGGGGCGCCGGTCCCACGGCACGGGCCGCATGAGCGGCGCGCCCCCGACCGTGATCGATGCGACGGGAGCCGTCGGGCCCGAGCGCCACCTCGGTGCCGGTCGCCTCGTGGCGCAGGACCGCCCCGTCCGCCGGCGCGGCCGGCCGCTCGACCGGGACGCCCTTCCTCGGCGCGGGGGGCGGGAAGCAGTTCCGCGTCACGAGGATGACGGCGAGGAAGACGAGGACGAACGTGAGGATCTGGCGTCCCATGGGAAACGCCAAAGCCTACCCGAAGGGGGCGGGAATCGGGGGGCTCCGGGGGGGCGGGGGGCCTACCTGCCGACGGCGAGGCGGTCCGCGAGGTAGTTCGGGAGCCGCTCCTCCGCGTAGATCTTCTCCATCGTCTTCTTGAAGTCGTAGTCGAGGCGATGGAAGCGGACCCGCTTCCCGTCGTACGTGACGTAGGAGGCGCGGGGGTCGCCGTCGCGGGGCTGGCCGACCGCACCGACGTTGATGAGCGCCTTCCGGCCCTCCTCGAGCGTGTACTCCTGCCCGATCGTCTTCGGGTCGATGTAGCGCAGCTCCGGCGTGTAGACGCCCGGGATGTGCGAGTGGCCGATGAAGCAGACCCGCGGGAAGCGGGTGAAGATCTCCTGGAGCTTCTCGCGGTTCTTCTTGCAGTCGTCCGGCGTCACGTACTCCTTCGTGGGGTCGCGCGGGGACGCGTGGACGAACATGGCGTCCTCGGTCTCGATGATCTGCTCCATCACGCCGAGGAAGTTCCAGAGGTCGTAGTTCTCCTCCTTCGGCCGGTCGGAGCGGTTCAGCTGGTCGCGCGTCCAGTCGATCGCCTCGCGCGCCTTCGGGTTGAAGTCCTCGCCGTAGTAGAGGACCGCCTCCTCGTGGTTCCCCATGAGGACCATCTTGCAGCCCATGAGGAGCCGGAGGCACTCGCGGGGGTTCGGGCCGTATCCGATGATGTCCCCGAGGCAGATGATGTCCTTGATCATCCGCTTCTTGATGTCCGCGAGGACGACCTCAAGTGCCTCGAGGTTCGCGTGGATATCAGAGATGATCGCGATCTGCGCCAACGAGGCTACTCCGAGCCGAGGGAGCTCGTGCTTCTGCCACCTTGAAGTCGGATCAGTATGCGAGCGGGGGGGCGGGCCGTCAAGCGGAGCCCTCCGACGTGGCTTGCAACGCATCCCGCGACCGTCGGGTTCCGTCGCGGAACCGTCCCCACGGGACTCCCCGCCCCTTGCGGAGCGACACGGCCCCCGGAGCCCCCTGCGATTGACGCACAACCTGTAGTGTGCTAGCGTGCCGCGATGCCCTTATCCTGTGTCCGCGAGGGGGAGCGGGGTGGCCCATGAAGTGCCCCTTCTGCAAGGCGGACCACAGCCGGGTGGTCGATTCGCGCGCCAGCGCCGACGGCTTCGCCATCCGGCGGCGCCGGGAGTGCCTCTCCTGCAGCCGCCGCTACACGAGCTACGAGCGGATCGAGGAGTCCCCCCTCCGGGTGGTCAAGAAGGACGGACGGCGGGAGCCCTTCGACCGCCGGAAGATCCTGATGGGCCTCCTCAAGGCGTGCGAAAAAAGACCCGTGAGCATGGATACCCTCGAAGAGATCGTCTCCCGTATCGAGCATCATGTGACGGACCAGTTCGAGCGGGAGGTCCCGAGCAAGTTCATCGGGCGGCAGGTCATGCGCGAGCTGCGCAAGGTCGATCCGGTCGCCTACGTGCGCTTCGCCTCGGTCTACCGCGACTTCAAGGACGTCGCAGAGTTCGTGGAAGAGATCCAGCCCATGCTCAAGGAGTCGAGCCGCGGAGGCGCCGAGCCGCCCCCGCCGCCGAAGAAGAAGAAGTGATCGGCCGCATCACGCGGGTCCGGAAGCGCGACGGACGCCTCGTCGATTTCGACGAGACGAAGATCGCCGACGCCATCCACAAGGCGGGCTGCGCCGTCGGTCGGGACGACCGGTTCCTCGCCGAGGAGCTGGCGGGCGTCGTGACCCTCTTCCTCGAGAAGCGGTTCGTGGGCACCGTGCCCGGCATCGAGGAGATCCAGGACATGGTCGAGAAGGTCCTGATCGAGACGGGCCACGCGCAGATGGCGAAGGCCTACATCCTCTACCGCGACCGGCGGGCCCGGGCGCGGGAGCAGGTGAGCGTGCATGCGGGGGGGCCGGGGGGGCCGCTCGTCGGCAACCCGGGAAAGGCGCGCGTCTCGCCCTGGTCGAAGGCGAGGATCGCGGAGGCGCTCGTCCGCGAGGCGGACCTCGACGAGAAGGTGGCCGGCCAGGTCGCCGCGAGCGTCGAGGCGAAGGTCTTCGCGCGCGGCGTCAAGCGGATCA
>JAKLKT010000210.1 GCA_023150495.1 Planctomycetota bacterium | reverse complement strand
CGTGGAGCGGCCCCCGCCGTTCACATCCGTGGAACGGCCACCCCGGTGCGTGCCGGCCGCGGGCCCGGCCGCGCCGTTCACATCCGTGGAACGGTCCCCGGGGTGCGGACCGGGCGCCCCGTTCACATCCGTGGAGCCGCCGCCGGCTCCCGGCCCGCCGCCCCGAGGAGCGCCGGCCGGCGCGGAGGCGGGAGCCCCCCGGCGATCCGCCCGCCGCACGTCGTCGTCGCCGAGCGTGACCCACGCCTCGCCCGTCGCGAACCTCCACTCGAGCCGCTCGCCCGCGCGGCCCGACACCTCGAGGTAGCCGAGGTGGATCCCGTGCAGGTGGTGCACCGCGCAGATCCCGATCTCGTTCCACTCCTTCTTCGCGCCGCCGCGCGACCGGAACACGACGTGGTGCACGTGCACCGCGGCCCGCGAGCAGCCGGGCACCGAGCAGAGGCCCCCCTTCCGCATCAGCACCCTGCGGCGCTGCTCGGACCTCCACTTCCGGATCCAGTCCGGGTGGTGCGCCTCCCACACCTCCACGAAGTGGTCCGCGACCACCGCGAGCGCCTCGCCCGCGTCGATCGCGGCCCCGCGCTCCGCCCTCGCCTTCGCCTGCGCCGCGGCGATCGCGTCGCGCACCGTCTGCGCGGCGTCGGACGGCGACCAGAGGTGCCGCGTCCCCCTCTTCCGGCCCTCCCGGTCCTCTTCCTCCTGCGCCTCGCGCCCGAGCTGCTGGCACGTCGTCGCCCGCGCCCGCGCGATCCGGTCGCCCACGTCCGCCCACGTCGCCCGCCGCGCGACGATCACCGCCTTCGTGTACCCGATCCGGCCGGACGACAGCGCCTCCCGCAGCGCCGGGAGCTCCTCCATCCGCCGCTCGAGCCAGATCCGCGTCCGGACCGCGCCCGCGCGCATCCCGAGCCGCTCCTCGCAGTACTGCTCGAAGCCGTACCGGAGCGTCTCGTGCCAGCCGGCGCCGAGCATCCGCCGCGCGAGGATCCCGAGCGCCTCGTCGTACCGCCGCCGGGCGGCCACGAGCCGCATCGCCCGCGCGTCGAGCGAGAGCGCGTCCTCGCCCGGGAGCTCCTCCTCGATCCTCCGGATCGCCGCGAGCGCCTCGTCGATGGCGGCGAGCTGGCGCGCGACGACCTTCGCCGCGTGCGGCGACATCGGCGGCGGCCGCGCGGCGGGGGGCCGCGGCCCCTCCCCGTCGCGCCCCGCGGGGTCATGCTCCGCGAAGCTCGACAGGAACTCCTCGGAGATCGCCTCCATGCACTGCCACCGCTTCGCCTCGGGGCCGAGGTCGTCCCTCGCGAGCGCGAGCGCCGCGTCGAGCCGCTCCTGCTGCCCGGGCGTCATCGGCAGGACGATCGCCTCCGCCTCGAACCGCTCCTCCGGCGACGCCTTCCCCGCCGCCTTCGCCGCGCTCTCGATCTCGCGCACCGACAGACGCATCGCCGCCTCGGTCCACGCGGCCTCGCCGTCGCCGACCGCCAGCGTCAGGACCGCGAGCGCCTTCCGCGGCGACACCGCTCCCGCCGTCACCGCCCGCCGCAGGATCGGCCTCGTCTTCAGCTCCCGCGCGAGCCGCACGCACGACGACACCGCCGCGGGCGACATGCCGAGCCGCTCGCGCGCGTAGTCCGACTCCCGCGCGTACGACAGCTCCGCGAGGAGCCCGCGGTCGAAGAGCGGCGCGACCGTCGCGCCGAGCGCGAGGTCGAGCGCGCCGAGGCTCCGCGCGACCGCCGACAGCGCCGCGTCGTGCCGGAACGCCTCCGCGAGCACGTCCGGGAGAGGGCAGGTCGAGCACATGCCCCTAACAGATACCGAACGCCACCGACAGGATCCGGGAGGGCAAGGTGGCGCCCGGGCGCAGGGGGCGCGCGCAGTCTCAGGAGCCGCGAAGCTCGCGTTCGGCGGCGATCCAGTCCTCGATCTCGCGACCGGGGGCGCCGCCTCGCCGGACGTAGAACTCGTAGGCGCGCTGCCGGATCTCCTCGAACGTCGGCTCGCGCCGGGCGGCGGCCGCGGGGCGGGCCGCCGGCTTCGGCGCCTGCGCGGAGGGCTTGTTCTTCTTCTTCGATGACTTGCTCATGGAGTCTCCTTTCCGCGCGTCCCGCGCTGCCCGCGATGATACGCGGCGCGCGGCCCGGCGTCTCGCTCCCGCGCCGGACTCAGCCGAAGAGCCTCGCGAGGAAGCCCTGCGGCCGCACCCACGCCGCCATCGGGCCCTTGAGCGGCGCCGGGTCCGCCGGCACCGAGGGGTCGCATGTGACCGCGAGCGAGTAGCCCCCGGGCGGAAGCGCGCCCGCGGGCACGAGGACGACCTCCCAGCCGCGCACCGCGAACGCCCGCGTCTCCCGCAGGAACACCTCGAGCCTCCGGTCGATCTCCGCCGCGGTGCCGATGTCCGCGCGCGCCCGGTCGTACCGGAGCTGGTTGAACCGCGCCTTCCGCATCTCGTGGTAGCGGGCGCACTCCTGCCGCAGGAAGTAGCCCCGCGGCGGCCCGGCGAGGAGCCAGAGGCCGAGGGCCAATGCGGCGAGCGCGGCCGCGACGAGGAGGAGCCGCTTCATCCGCGGCTAGCTTACAATCCCCGGCCCGTGGTGAAGATCGCGCCCTCCCTCCTCTCCGCCGACTTCGGCCGTCTCAGGGAGGAGATCGACGAGGTCACGGCCGCCGGGGCGGACCTCCTCCACCTCGACGTCATGGACGGCCACTTCGTCCCGAACCTCACGTTCGGCCCGTTCATCGTCGAGGCGATCCGGAAGCTCACGGACCTGCCGCTCGACTGCCACCTGATGATCGAGGACCCGCTCACGTACGGGCCGCAGTTCGCGAAGGCGGGCGCGGACATCGTGACGTTCCACGTCGAGGTGGAAGGCGATCCGGCGCGCACGTTCGACGCGATCGAAGCGGCCGGCGCGAGGGCGGGGATGGTCGTGAACCCGGGCACGGATCCGCTGGCGCTGAAGCCGTGGCTCCCGCGCTGCGCGATGGTGCTCGTGATGTCGGTCTGGCCCGGCTTCGCGGGGCAGAAGTTCATCCCGGAGGTGCTCGAGAAGATCCCGGTCCTCAAGGACGCGCTCGGCTACGCGGGCGACATCGAGATCGACGGCGGGATCGCGCCGCAGACGGCGGGCGCCGCGAAGGCGGCCGGGGCCAACGTCCTCGTGGCCGGGAGCGCGGTCTTCAAGGCGAAGGACCGCGCCGCCGCCATCCGCGCCATCCGGCAGGCGTGAGGCGGAGGGGGCCCGGGGGCAGGCCCCTCCTCTCCCCCGCGCCCCCTCTCCTCCCCACCCGGTATGATGGTCGCGAGCATGGGCTGGCAGTGGCGCAAGAAGAAGAACATCCCGGGAGGGCTCTGGACCAAGTGCCCCGGGTGCGGCGCCATGCTCCAGCGGAAGAAGGTCGACGAGACCTTCGGCGTCTGCACGGAGTGCCAGTTCCACTTCAAGATCGGGGCGCGCCAGCGGATCGCGTCGCTCATCGACGACGGGACGTTCGCGGAGATCGCGACGGACCTCGAGACGAAGGACCCGCTCGGATTCGGCGGGTACTCGGACACGCTCGAGCGGTCGCGGAAGAAGTCGGGGGTGGACGAGGCGGCGGTCGCCGGCCACGGCAAGCTCGACGGGATCCCGGTCGGGATCGCGGCGCTCGACTTCAACTTCGTCGGCGGGTCGATGGGGGTGGTGGTCGGGACGCGGGTGATGCTCGCGGCCGAGCTCGCCCTGGAGCGGCGGATTCCCCTCGTCGTCGTCTCGACGTCGGGCGGCGCGCGGATGCAGGAGGGCGCGCTCTCGCTGATGCAGATGGCGAAGACGTCGGCGGCGATCGCCCGGCTCGGCGAGGCGGGGCTGCCGTACGTGTCGGTGCTCGCGGATCCGTGCACGGGCGGAGTGATCGCGTCGTACGCGGCGCTCGGCGACGTGATCCTCGCGGAGCCGCACGCGCTCGTGGGCTACGCGGGCCCCCGGGTGATCCAGACGACGATCGGCGCGCAGCTGCCCGAGGGGTTCCAGAAGGCGGAGTTCCTGCTCGACCATGGCTTCGTGGACCGGATCGTGCCGCGGCCGCAGATGAAGGCGGAGATCGCGACGTGCCTCCGGTACTTCTCGGCGCGCGACGACCGCCGGCGCCGGCTCGAGGGCCTGGAGCTCGCGGCGACAGCGGTGGCGAAGCCGCCCCAGCCGGACTGAGCGCCTCAAGCGGCCAAGCTTGCCGTGCCGAATGAGTGTCGTATAAGGGGGGGCTCCGGGGCCGGAATCGCCGGCAACCCGGGCTTTCCCACCAGATTCCGCAGTAGCTCAACGGTAGAGCAACCGGCTGTTAACCGGTGGGTTCTAGGTTCAAATCCTAGCTGCGGAGCCACTGCCAGGGCCGCCCGAAAAGGGCGGCCCGGGTCACTCCGGGGCCGTGCACTTCGTGGGCGCCCGAAGTCCGCACACGGGGCGGCAGTTCGGGCGCGCACCTCCAACGGTTCCGTCCCCGCACAGCGCGGAACCGCGAGCGCGCCCCCAGCCAGGATCGCGCGCACCCGGCAATGGATGCCCCGGCCAGGGACGAGGATAGCCACGGGCCAGTGCCCTGTACCCCCGGATCCGGTAGTCTTTTGGGCTCCGGCGGGGCGCGCGGCCTCCCTCGGATCCGGTACTCGGGAGCGCGATGCAGAGGCGATGCAGCCTCGTCGTCTCCGCCAACCTGGGCCGGCACAGGGGCGGGAAGCGGTCGCGTCCTGAACAATGGGCTCCTCGTTCACCTGGCTCGACTACTCCGAGAAGGAGCGCCGGGCGATGCTCGACGTGGTGGAGCTGTTCCGCGACCAGGACACGCGGGATGAGCTCGGAATCGCCACGATCCGGGACGCGTTCGCTGACCTGCTCTTCCCCGGCACGGGCTCGCTCCAGACCCGCGCGCGGTACTTCCTGTTCACGCCTTGGATCTACCTCGACCTGGAGCGGAAGCAGGTCGCCTCGGCCAAGGTCGAGGCGCGCGCCCGCCAGGAGGAGGCCAAGGTCATCGAGGCACTGAAAGCGAACGAGGGAGCAGCGCAGGGCGTCATCGGGGCGGTCGCGGGCGCCGCGATCCGGCGCCTGCCGAGCAACATCTACTGGCTCGGGTTGTCGAAGTGGGGGCTCCTGCTCTTCCCCGGCTCGCAGGAGGCATACCACCGGTCCCTCGACCGCTTCTACGAGCGGCAGGGCACCGGCCTCACGACGGACGATGGAGAGGCCGTCGACCGCTCGGGCCGCAGGAACTGGGACAGCGCGATCCCGCCGCGGCCCCAGGGCTTCCCGGAGAACGCCGGCTTCGCGCTGACCAGGGCCGAGGCGAGCTACCTCCAGGAGCAGATCCTCCGCAGGACGCCGGGAACCTACTTGGCCTTCCTCGTCGCAGGAGGCAAAGGTGATCTCCTCGGGCCCGGCTATCCCTGGGAGGTCGAAGATGCCCGGCAGTTGCCCGAGCCTCTCGCCACGCATGTCCGCCACGCGCGCTGCTTCGCCGAGGCGATGCACGGCGCCGCGCTCCTCTACAACCTGATGCTCTGCGAGATCTCGGGCCGGAAGGAGGCCGAGGCGGAGTGGACCGCGCGGCTGGGCGCCTGGGGCACCGAGGTGTCTGGGAGGCGGGCGGATCTCGACGCGTGGTGGGCCGAGCGTGATCGGTTCTGGCGGCTCGCGGCGGTCGCCAGGGGTGCCGCGATTCCGGTGCCGGCCCGGATCTTCGTTGAGCGCTGGGTGGGATGGCTCCTCGGCGAGCCCGGGGTGCCGAAGGCCGCGACGTCCTCCCTCGTGCGTGACCTTGTCCGGCAGCGAGAAGAGGTGCTCAAGCGCGGCCTCTCGCGCTTCACGAACCGCCGGGCGTTGGAGATGTGGGGGGGCTCCTCGGGCGCGCGTCGTCTGGACTACCGGTGGGCGAGCGTCAGCAGGATCGTCGCGGACATCCGCGAGGGGCTGGGTCGGGGAGGGGACGATGCTTGAGCCTCGTGAGCGCCGGCTGTTGCTCGAC
>JAKLKT010000209.1 GCA_023150495.1 Planctomycetota bacterium | reverse complement strand
GCGAGGCTCTCCTTCGCCGCCCGGTGATACGCGCGGAGCGCATCCTCGGCGGCAAGCAGCTCCGCGACCTCGCCGCCCGGGATCCTGACGACGCCGAGCGTCTCCGCGTCGAACTCGAGCCGGCCCTCGCGGATGGCGCGGCTGCTGCCGAGGAGCGCGCCTCCGTCGCGCAGGCGGAGCAACTGCACGGGCGCGCGCGTCCCGGGCGCGCTCGCGGGCTCCGCGACCGCGATCCCGCCGAAGGGGACGGGCACGGCGCGCGGTGAGGCGGGGATCTCGAGGAGGACGATGCCGTCGCGCACCCCCGCGAGCCGCCCGCGCACGCGGTCGCCGTTCTCGAACGAGAAGTCCCACGCTTCGTCGGCCGCGGCCGCGCCGGCGAGGAGGAGCGTGCAGGCGATCCTGCGCATCAGCGGAGCCCGACCAGGTTCCCGAGCAGCTTCGACGCGCCCTCGTTCGTCATGAAGTAGTCGGGGCCGACCACGATCACCCATCCGCGGCCGATCCGGCGGCCGACGACGACCGGCTTCCCGTTCGCCTCCGCGAGGGAGATCGCATCCCGGCTGCGGATGGCGTAGGCGTGGGTGGCGTTCACCGCCTGGTAGGCCGTGATCCCCTTCCCCGCGGAGGCGCCCTTCGCCGTGAAGGTGACCTCGACGCCATCCACCTGCCCCGCGCTCTCGAGGTCGATCAGCCCCGCGTCGCGGAGCCACTGGAAGTGGGGGGGCTGCGAGGCGCCGCACACGACGACGTTGCCGCCTGACCGCAGGAACGCCTCGACCACCGGCCTCATCTCGGCGCCGTCCGTGGGCGCGGGAGGCATCCGCTCCATCTCCGGGACGAGCAGCACGCGTGCCGTGAAGAGCTTCCTGCGGAACGCGTCGTCGTAGCGGTCCGCCATGCTCTCCTGGATGTCCCATCGGGATTCGCCGAGGGACTTGAGCGCGTCGATGGTGCGCCGGAACTCCTCGTCGGGATCGGACCAGCGCCCCCACGCGAGCACGGTGCGGAGGCCCGCGCGGCCGGGCGTCGCGCCGTACTCGCGGAACGAGATCGACGCCACGTCGGCCACCGGCACCGCGGCGTCGACTCCGCCCGCCTTGAACCGCAGCGTGCCCTCGGCGAGCGAAGGCTCGCGGCCGGCAACGACCGAGCCGTTCCGGAGCTTGATCTCGATCCCGGCGGCGGGCGGCTCCCCGCTCTCCTCGCGCGGGGCCGGCCGCGGGAAGACGAGCACCGCGAGCTGGTCCGGGTCGATCCTCGCGGCGATGCCGTTCCCCTCGATCGCCATGCGCCCGCCGTCGTCCGCGAGCATCCGGCCCGCGATCGTGACGCCGCTCTTCATCGTGACCGAGAACTCGCCGTCCCTGGTGTCGGGAGGCTGGACCTGCCTTCCGCCGCGCGTGAGGTCGAGGATGTTCTCGGCGGGCACGGTCAGCCGGCCCACCTGCGGCACGTCGATCTCGATCGCCTCGGGCCGGATCGACGTCGCGCGTCCGTAGAGGACCGAGTCGTCGTGGAGCCGGAGCATGTCCTGGTCCGGGAGCGGCGCCATGCCCTGGCCGTCCTCGGTCGCGCGGGAGAGGAACGAGACGGCCTTGAGCTCGAGGCGGAGCGGCTCGTCCGGCGAGACCTCCCAGCGCACGACGAGGCGGGTCCCCTCGATCGCCACCGGGCTCACGTGCAGGACGTCGCCGTTCTCGAGCGTGAGGACCCAGTCGTACGAAGGGGCGGCGTCGGCGCGGGAGAGCGCGAGCGCGACGAGGAGCAGTGCCGCCGCGGGGCGCATGACCGCATTCTAGCCCGGTCCGGCGTCACCGCAGCCCGCCCGCGGGCAGGAGCCGCTTCGGCGGGCAGGGCCGGGGCTAACCGCCCGAGAAGGCGTCCTCGGCATCGGCGCCGGGGAGCGTGTCGTCGTCCGGCGCGTCCGCGTAGCCCGGCGGAAGCGAGACCTTCTGCGTGCCGCTCCGCTTGCCGCGCTTGGCGCGCATCCCGGCCGCCGGGAACGGGACCAGGGGGTCGAGGCCCTCGACCGCCGCCTCCAGCTCCGCGAGCGACCGCACGCGCGTGAGGCTCTCGCGGAGCGCGGCGCCGTGGGGGAATGCCTTCGTGTACCAGGTCGCGAACTTCCGCATCATGAGGATGCCGCGCGTCTCGCCTGCCCAGTCGCGGAGGAGCCGCGCGTGCTCGAGCATGACCGCGACCACCTCGCCGAGATGGGGGGGGTTCCGGGGGGGACGCCCGTCGAAGAGGTCCGCGAGGTCGCGGAAGAGCCACGGACGCCCGAGGCAGCCCCGCCCGACGATCACGCCGTCGCATCCCGTCTGCCGCATCATGCGGAGCGCGTCCTCGCCCTCCCAGATGTCGCCGTTGCCGAGCACCGGGATCTTGAGTCGCGACTTCAGGTCCGCGATCGCTTCCCAGTCCGCCTCCCCGTCGTAGAGCTGCGCCGCCGTGCGCGCGTGGAGGCCGACCGCGACGCACCCCTCCTCCTCGCCGACGCGGCCCGCGTCGCGGTAGGTGAGGCGGGCCTCGTCCACGCCCTTCCGGAACTTCATCGTGACCGGCGTGCCCCCGGAGCCCCCTACCACCGCGCGCACGAGGCGCGCGAGAAGGCGAGGCTTCAGCGGGATCGCCGCACCGCCGCCCTTCGCCGTGACCTTCTTCACGGGACAGCCGAAGTTCAGGTCGAGATGGTCGACTTTGCCCTCGCCGACGAGCCGCCGCGCCGCCTCGCCGAGGGACACGGGGTCTACGCCGTACAGCTGGAGGCTCCGCGGGCTCTCGTCCGGGCCGAACCCCGCGAGGCGGAGCGTCTTCTCGTTGCCGATCACGAGCGCCTTCGCGGTGATCATCTCGCTCACGTAGAGGCCCGCGCCGTAGCGGCGGCAGATGCTCCGGAACGGGTAGTTCGTCACGCCGGCCATCGGCGCGAGCACGACGGGGGGCCAGACGGAGAGCGGCCCGAGGCGGAGCGGGGCGAACTCCGAGGGCGCCGCCGGCGCGACGCCGCGGTTGATCTCGCTCGCGTAGATCGCGTCCAAGGCGCTATCCGGTGAGCAGCAGGCGCGCCTCGTCCGCGGCGGGCGTCTCGCCGTACTGGTCCGCGATCTTCTCGAGGATGGGCACCGCCTTCTCTCGCGCGCCCTTCTCGATCAGATCCTTCGCCTTCGCGAGCATCTCGGCCGCCTTGAATGCGTCGCTGTTCAGGATCTTCAGCCGCTTCTCGCGCGCCTCCTTGGCGACGTCGAGAGGCATGTAGTCCTTCTCGACCTTGCCGAAGGCGTCGGCGGCCTCCTGGAACCGGTTGTCCGCTTCGAGGTTCGCCGCGGCGTCCCACTTCTTCTTCGCTTCCGCGAGCACCTCGCCGAGGAGGTCGGCGGCGCCCCCCTTGGCCCCGACCTTCCTCTCGTGCTCCACGAGCTTCGCGAGCTTGCCGTAGGCGCCCGCCTTGCCGGCGACGACGTCGGGGCGGAGCTTCTCCACCTCGACCTTGATCTTCATCGCCTCCTTGCGGGGCCTCTCGGTCTCCTTGAGGAGCCTCCCGTACCAGTCGAGGAACTCCTCGGGCTTCGACTCGTGCGCCATGCCGGCCACGACCTTCAGCTGGACGTTCGTGAAGCCCGCCGCCGCGAGCGTCGACCTCGCGAGCTCGGTCTCCTTCTTGACGCGCGGGTTGTCCACCTCGCCGTAGTAGAGGAAGATCGGCATCGCCTTGTTCGGCTCGGTCTTGTCGAACTTCGAGAACTCCGCCGCCTCCTTGTGGAAGACGCAGCAGCGGCCGCAGACGCCGAGGAAGAGGTCGGGCCGGCGGATGCCGAGCCAGAGCGTCAGGTAGGTGCCGCCGCTGAAGCCGGTGAGGACGGTGGCGGAGTCGTCGAGCAGGATGCCCTTCGCCTTCGCCTCCTCGCGCGCGACCCGGATGCTCTCGGTCACGGCCTCCATGTCGCGCTGCATCTCGAGCTGCTCCTTCGGATGCCAGCCCTGCTCACCGCTCGTCTTGATGTCCACGCTGACCACGCAGAACCGCTTATCGAAGGCCGGCTGCTGCCACTGGCCGACCTCGAGCATCGCCTTCCCCTGCGTGTCGGGCAGCGCGACGAGGAGCGGGAAGTTCTCGCCCTTCTTCACGTTGTCCGGAATGAAGAGCGCGATCTTGCGCTCCTCCCCGCCGACGTCGATCTTCAGCCGGAGGGTTTCCCCGTAGGACCGCTCCGCCTGCGCGAGGAGGGGGGCGGCGAGCAGCACGAGTGCCGAGAGCGCGCGCATTGCCCCATCCTAACGGACCCGCAACCTCTTGCCGGCACGGGAGTTAGATCGGTTCTCACCTGCGGGGACCGGGCTTCCGATAGTACGTAAGACCGTTTGGGAGCCGAGGTTAGGGCGAATACAGCATGGGTCGCGGTGAGGCCGGTGACGTCTACCGCCTCGTGTTCGAGCTTACGGCGCGGGCGACGGACGTTCCTTACGAACGCTTCCTCGACGAGCTCGTCGAGGGGCTCGCTGCCCATTACCACGCCCGGGCGTGCCGCGTGCACGTCGGCAAGGAGTCCCGCGCCGCCGCCGCCGCCGACCCGGAGGGCACGGTCAAGGGCCTCGACCCCGCGAACCGCGCGCGCTTCGACACGATCGACGCGATGCTCGCCGAGGCCGTGCGGAACGACGGCGTCCTCCGCACCGCGCTCGACCTCGAGGGGGGCGAGGAGATCGTGAACTTCCTCGCGCGCGAGCTCGAGATCTCCGAGACGTTCGCCTTCCCGCTCATCACGCGCGGCAAGGCCTTCGGCTCGATCACGCTCTACCTCCCCGACGGCTACCCGTTCGAGGAGGCCGACGTCCGCGGCCTCCAGGCGATCGGCAACGTGCTCTACGCCGCGAGCAACCGCGGCGACGCGTTCGGAGTCACCGGCACGCGCCCGGTCGCCCTCTCGTCAGACAAGCTCCGCGCCTACCAGGCCACGCTCGATCGCGTCGGCAAGGTGCTCGACGAGCTCCTGTTCCTCACGGACGCGAAGACCGTGCTGCTGCTCGACAGCCACGGCGACTTCATCGCGAAGCGGGGCGAGGAGTCGATGTTCTCGTCGACGGACTTCGCCACGATCGTCGCGAGCGGCTTCGCGGCGGCGCGCCGCCTCGCGGGCTTCTACGGCGCCGAAGGGGGCCAGTCGCTCCTCCACGAGGGGGACAACGAGGCGGTCCTCGTCGTGCCCGTTGCGGCCCGCGCGCTCCTCTGCATCGTCTACCGCGACCACGCGGCCCCCGCCCTGATCGCCAGATGGACCGAGACGGCCGCGACTCGCCTCGCGGAGCACTACCACGCGCTGACGGAGGCGCGCATCCTGTGAAGCAGGGCGTGCGCGAGGAGAAGCCGACCGTCTTCTTCGCCCGTGAGGTGCACCAGATCACGCTGGTGCTCGGGAAGTTCCTCCAGAAGAGCCGGGCGGAGACGGTCCTGCTCGTCGACTCGGCGGGGCACCTCGTCGCGCGCCAGGGCCACACGTCGCCCGCGAGCGAGGACACGATCACCGCGCTCGTCGCCGGCACCTACGCGGCCTCGCAGGCGATGGCGCAGATGCTCGGCGCGCGGGAGTTCTCGAGCCTCGTCCCGTGCGGCGAGGGACGGAACCTCATGATCCTCCGTGCCGGCGATCATGCGCTCCTCGCGGTCACGTTCACCGACGAGTCCAGCGACACCCTCATCCGCACCTACGCCCTTGACGTGATCCGCCGCCTCGAGGGGCTCTACGCACGCCCGGACGCGACGGGTTCGCCCGGCGAGAAGATCGAACGGAAGGAGTTCGACAAGGGGATCGACGGCGCGCTCGACGGGGTCTTCGGGTAGGCGGGAGAGCCGGGCCGCGCGGCCGACGGCCGTGAAGGGGAAATGGGAGGGTCCGGGAACCCGTTCCCCGTTGTCGGACGGTGGTCTTCAGGCTGCGGAGGCGAGCGCCACCTCCCTTCTCGACGGGCTATGCCGCGGCTCGGGGCCGTACGCCGGCGGCGCGGGCTCGCCGACGTGGTCCGCGGCGGCGCGGTCCGCACCGGCGGAA
>JAKLKT010000208.1 GCA_023150495.1 Planctomycetota bacterium | reverse complement strand
TCTACAATGTGCCGAGAGGGAGGTCGACCATGCGCCGTTGGATGACGGTTCTCGCTCTCCTCGCCGCGCCCGCCTGGGCGCAGGGCGAGGAGCCGGAGGAAGAGGTCGGAGAGGACGAGGTTGTCGAGAAGCCCGCGGGCTACGTGCACACGCCCGCCGGCAGCATCGGGCGCGGGGAGCCCGACTCGCCGACGGCGTTCGTGCGCCTGCGCGAGGGCGGGGCGCTCCAGATCAAGGCCGGCGACGAGTGGAAGGACGGAACGCTCAACGACCTCGCGAAGTTCCTGACGGAGTTCGCCGAGCAGCAGGACCGCGAGCTTGCGAAGGAGAAGAAGTCGGCGTACGAGACGGTCGCCGGCGCGAAGGTATCCCGGCTATTCGTCTCGCTCGACGTCGAGCCGACCGTCCCGTGGCAGCACGTTCAGTGGCTGATGATGGCCGCAGCCCAGCAGAAGTACCGGAAGCTCGAGCTCACCGAGGGGACGCGGAAGATGCTCGTGTTCCTTCCCGCGGACCGCGGCATGCCCAAGGAGCCGCCGCTCGAGATCAGGATCTCGGTCCATGCGGTCGCACGGCACGAGAAGGAAGGCAAGTGGGGCGACGTGACGGTCAATCGGCCGGTCGACGTGCGCTACAAGATCGGGAACGAGGAGACCGCCGAGCTCGCGGAAGTGAAGGACTACATCCGGAAGGCGCACAAGGCGGTCAAGGACACGCCGGGAGCGAGGATCGGCGGCGAGGTCAAGGCGGGCAACAAGGTGCCGTTCTCGAGGATGTTCGATCTGCTGGAGGCCTTCGAGGCCGCGGGGCTCGAGACGATGTCCTTCTACGGCAGCGCCCCTCCTGCTCCCGAGGTCCGGGATGCCCCGCGGCTCCCGTACCCGCTCAAGAACTACGATGTGACGGACTGAAATCGTCCGGCAGCCCGCTCGGCGCGCGGCGCGCCGCCGGCCCGGTTCGCTTCCGAGGTGACACCCGCCTCCGACGAACAGGAGGTGCTGCATTCTTCGCGGTCTGGCTACCGCGCGACCTCCGGCCAGACGAGGTCGTCGTCCGTGCCCTCCTGCCGGTCCTCGCCGAACGAACGGACGCGTACGTCGCCTCCGTCCCCCTCGAGCACGTAGGCGTTGCCCCACGGGTCAGCGTCGGGCCGCAGGAAGTCGCGCTCGCCCGGGCGGATCGGCGCGGACATGTCGTCGAGGCTTCCCGGCAGCGCCTTCGACGGCCCCTGCATCTGCCACATGTGCGCCATGTCGTAGTACTCCTTGCACTTCGCCTGCGCGATCCTCCGCTCGGCCTCGAGCTTCGACCTGAACACGTGGTAGCCGCCGAAGCTCGCGAGGAGTCCGATGATCACGACGACGACCATCACCTCGATGAGCGTGAAGCCCTTCATGCCGGTTGGACGCGGCCGGAGCGCGCGTCATTCCCCCGCCCTCTCAGGGCTCGGTGACGTCGTCGTCGGTGTGCGCCCGGCCGTCGGGGCCGGCGGACCGGACGCGCACGTCGTCTCCGGCACGCTCCAGCTCGTACGGGTGGCCCCGGGGGTCATCGATCACGGAGATGAAGTCCGGCTCCCCGGGAAGGAGCGGGGCTTCCATCTCCGCGAGGCAGGTCGGCATGGCCCCGCGGATCCTCGCCCACGTGACCGCTGCATCGCGATACTCCATGCATGTGGCCCGAGCGATGTCGGACTCCGACACCTGGAACGACAATCCGACGATCACGCTCGTGAGAGCGAGCACGAGGAGCATCGTCCCTGCGATCACGCCAGCCCAGCGCACAAGCCTCGACAACGCGGCTACTCCGGACAGACGATGTCGTCCTCCGTTCCGGCCTTCCCGTCCGGTCCGGCGCAGCGGACGCGCACCTGGTCGCCGCTGCGTTCGAGCACGTAGGGATGGCCCCACGGGTCGTCGGCGACGTACAGGAACTCCGGCTCGCCGGGCTGCAGCGGGACTTGCATGTCGTCGAGGCGCACGGGAAGCCCGCCTCGGACCTTGGCCCAGAGCCGGGCCGCGTCGTGATACTCCTTGCACTTCGCCTGCGCGATCCGGCTGTTCTTCCGGCCGCATGCGATCTCGCGCGGCAGGAGGCGCGGCCCGAGCAGGGTCAGGAGCCCCGTCACGAGGAGGAGCGTGGCGCCGGCAATGCACATGATCCGCTTCATTCCATCCATCCGACGCACGCGCGCCGGGCGATCTTCCCGGTTACACTGGCCGCGCCGCAACGCGCCCGGAGTGAACGATGGCCCTCCGCCGCGCGATCATGCTCGCCTTCGGTCTCCTCTCGCTCACGGGCGAGGAGACCCTCTGGTGGATCGACGTCCGCCCGCTCCCCCAATGGCTCGTCGCCCTGCCCGGCGCGGTTCTCCTCGTCCACGCGCTGACGGGCCGCCTCGGCCGCGCGGCATCGGCGACCGCGCTCCTCCTCGCCGCGGTCGCAGCATGGAACACCGCGCGCTACTACGCGCTCCCCTCCGTGCCCCCGGTCCCCCTGAGCCTCCCCGTCGCGGCGCTGCTCGCGCTCGCCGCGGTCCCCGGCCGCCCGCGATTCACGCTCGCGGCGGCGGCCCTCCTCCTGGCACTCTTCCCTCTCGCGCACGTCTACACGTTCGGACGCACGAGCTACGCGCGCGCGGCGGACTGGATCGTCGTCCCCGGCGCGCGGTGCTACGCGGACGGGACGCCGTCGCAGGCGCTCGCGGAGCGCGTGAGGACCGCGTGCCGTCTCCGGCGCGAGGGGCACGCGTCGAAGCTCTTCCTGTCGGGGGGTCCGGGGGACGGCGCGACGCACGAGACGGATGCGATGCGCGCGCTGGCGATGGAAGAGGGGGTGCCCGCGGGGGAGATCGTGGTGGATCGCGACGGCGTGAACACGCTCGCGACGATCCGGCACGCGCCCCCGGGCCGGCTGCTCCTCGTGAGCCACTTCTACCACCTGCCGCGGCTGAAGCTGCTCGCGCGCCAGCAGCGACGCGAGGCGTTTACCGTGCCCGCCGACGAGGAGCGCAGGATCCGCGGCACGCCGCGGTTCGTCGCCCGCGAGATCGCGGCGTTCTGGTGGTACTTCACGCTCGGGGCGTTCTAGACTCCGCCCCGGAAGTCGGTTGCAGGGATCGAGGCCAGCCGGGTCCGGGCCCGGACGGACCCTAGTCAGGAAGCCCCCAGAGCTGCCAGGCGGCCCAGTAGTGGGGGTGCTTCCATTGCTCCTGCGACCGTGTCCAATCCTGCGCTGCCCGCAGTGCCGCAGCCGGCGCGATGCCGTCGCCCTTCCAGAGCTCGTAGAACCGCACCATCAGGGCGCGCGTCGCGTCGTCGTCCACCTTCCAGAGCGATGCGAGCACGCGCGGCGCGCCCGCGAACAGGAAGGCGCGCGTGAATCCCAGGACGCCCTCCGTACGGTATGAAGTGCCGCGCGCCGTCTCGCAGGCGCTCAACACGACCAGGTCCGACGCGACACGCAGCCGGAACGCCTCGTGCACGTTCAGCCTGCCGTCGTTGGCCTCGTCCGGCGCGAGCATCAGCGACGAGAGCATGGGGCGTGCCGGGTTGACCACGGCGTGGCACGCGAGGTGGATGGACCGCCAGCGGTGGCCCGGCACCAGCGCGTCGCGGAGTGCGCTCTCGCTTGCGTCCCTGCCGGTCAGCACGCGATCCCCCACCGCCTTCGCCTCCGCGGCGGAGCCGGGCAACAGCGGGGCATCGGGTGCGGCGGGATCACCGAACGCGAGCACGCGCGTGCCGCGCGACGTCCCCGCCTGGAGCCGGCCGTGGGCGGTGCCGGAAGGGACGTGCGCGATCTCGACCTCCGGCGCCAGGAACGAGAAGGGAACGAACGTCAACGCACCATCCGTCGAGAGCAGGAGCCTCTTCGCTCCCATGAGCGGGAGGGGATCGAAGACCAACGCGCGCAGCTCCGCCCCCCCGCTCGCCGCGCGCGACCTGTCCTGCGGGACGCAAGCCCGGCAAGCGGCCTCGACGTCCGCGGTCCGACCGAGGACGACCATCCTGGCGTCGTCGGGCCTCACGACGAGCGCGACCGCGTCGATCGGGAAGAGCGCGAAGAGCACGAGCGCGTCGTCCCGGCCAAGGCGGCGCTGGATGCCCTCCAGCGGTTCGGCCTCGGGGTAGATCAGGGCCGCCGCGGCCTTCGCTTCGCGCTGGATCGTCGCGACGACCTCCTCGTGCGCGTCGCGCGCGGTCTGGAGCTCCTCGGACGCCTTCCGGATCCCGTCCCGTTCGCCGCCCGCGACGGCCCGCGCATGCAGCGCGAACGCGCGACGCTCCCGCCTCTCGGCTTCCTGCTCGGCCTCGTGCAAGCCGTCAGGCAGCGTCGCCTGGCCGAGCTCCGCGCGGCCCCCGAGCGCCTCGAGCAGCGACTGCGCCCGCCCGCTCTCGAGGAAGAAGCACGCGGAAGCCATGTCGCCCGTGGCGCCGGCGGCCGCCGTCCCGGCCTCGTACAGCGCAAGCCAGCGATCTCGGGCGGACGCGCCGAGGACCTCGTCCAGCCCGCTGGTGATCTTGCCCATCATCGCGACGGCCCGTCGGGCGCAGGCGACAGCCTCCAGGTGGCGCTCCATGCGGAAGAGCGTGACCGTCATGCCCATGAGCTGCGTGACGATGTCCGGGGGTGCGCCTACGTCCTCGGCGAGAGCCAGGCCCCTCTCCTGCGTGGCGAGGGCGGCCTCGTACGCCCCGAGGTCCCGCTGCGCGGCCGCCAGGTTGTGCAGCGTGGTCGCGAAGCCGGCGCGGTCGCCGGTCTCCTCCTTGAGCGCCAGCACCCGCCCGTAGAGATCGACGGCCTCCTTCGATTCCCCGAGCGCTTGGAGGGTGTAGGCGAGGCCGGACAGTGCGTTGGCCTCCTGCGGCGTCGCCCCTAGGCCGTGCGCGAGCGCAGCCGCCCTCTCGTAGTGCGACCGCGCCGTGACGTAGTCGCGGTTGCGGTAGTGAACACCGGCCATGTTCCCGTACGTCTTCGCCGCGAGTGCCCGGTCGCCGACCTCCTCCGCAATCGCGAGGACCTCCTGATGGCAGCGCAGCGCCTTCTCCCGGCTGTCCAACCGCAGATGGACATTGGCGAGATTCGACATCGTCCTGACAACCAGCCCTCTGTCCCCGTTCGCACGGGCAAGGGCGATCGTCCGCTCGTTCAGCTCAAGCGCCCGGGCGTACGCACCGGTGTCGAAGCAGGCGACGGCCAGGTTGCCGAGTGCCGACGCAGTCCCGCGCGCATCCCCGCGCGCCTCCGCCGCCGCCACGGCGCGCTCGAGGACCGGGATCGCCGCGGCGTAGTGCCCGGCGTCGACCAGCAGCACGCCGAGGTTCGCTTCGATGGTCTCCGCACGCCCTTCCTCGCCAAACTCGCGGAAAAGGGAGATCGCCTCGCCGTACGCCCGGCGCGCCTCCTCGAGATCTCCCGTCCGGTGGAGAGCCGTGGCGAGGTTCGCCAGTGTCGTGGCCTCCAGCGGGCGGTGCTTGAGCGTCCGTGCGCTCGCGAGTACCTCGCGGTTCAGTTCCACCGCCTTCCGGTGCTCTCCCATGGTGTTGTAGAGAAGCGCCAGGTTGCCGCGCGCGGACGCGATGCCCACGGCGTCCCCGCGCGTTTCCTGCACGCGCAGGCGATGCTGCCACGCCTCAAGCGCGCTAGGGAGATCGGAGCCGAGCAGGAGGGCGTTCCCGCTCGCGAAGTAGGACTTGGCCGCCATGAGCAGCCAGTCGATCCGCTCCGCCCCTTCCGCGGCGCGGCGAGACGCTCGCGACGCCTCCTGGAAACGCTTCAGCGCGACCAGGGCCGCCGCGCGCGCCTCCTCCACCAGGATCGGAGCGATGGCGTCCCCCTCGGCGACGCGAACGGCGTCGAGCGCGTCGAGCGCCTGCTGCGGCCGGCCTTCCGCGAGCCGTGCCCGCGCGGCCCCGACGGCCGCGCGCGCGGCCGGATCCCGGTTCAACCCCGCAAGGAAGGCGCCGAGCGAGGCGGTGTCGCGGCACTTTCCGGCCTCGACGAACGCGGCTGCGGCGTCCTTGCGTCCGCGCGTGCAGAGCGCATCCGC
>JAKLKT010000207.1 GCA_023150495.1 Planctomycetota bacterium | reverse complement strand
GCGCTCGCGGCGGTCGCCGACGGATCGACGTTCGGCGTCGTCGTGGCGGGCTACGTGCCGCCGCAGGCGAAGGCGCCCGCGCGCGCGTCGGACGCCTCGCGCCGGGCGGCGGTGGAGTGGCTCGGTAAGCTCGAGACGCAGCCGCTCGCGCCGGCGGCGCGCGTGCTCGCGTCGCTCCTCGTCACCGAGGCGGACGACCTCGCGTACGCCGACACCGTGCTCTTCGTCTCCGCGTCGACGCGGCCCGCGGGGAAGGAGGTTGCGGATCTCCTGGTCGCGAAGATCGGCGAGATGCACGGGCCCCTCGTGCACTGCGTGGGGGTCGGCGATTCGTACGACGCGTACCTGCTCGCGTGCGTGGCGCTGCAGACGGGCGGCTCGTTCACGGCCGGCGAGACGCGCCTCCACGCGAAGGTGCCCGCGCCCGGCTCCGACCGCTGGACGGCGGGCAGCGTCCGCGTGGCCGCCTACCGCGCGCTCAGGAGCCGCGAGGGGGAGCGCGACGCGCTGACCGCGCTCGCGTCGATCGGCGAGGAGGCGTACCCGCTTCTGCCGATGCTCGCGGACTGCCTCGGGACCGACCGGTCGGACGACGTGCGGGCGGAGGCGCTCGCGGTCCTCGCGGCGATGGGGCCCCTGGCGCGCGAGCTGCTGCCGAGGATCGAGAAGCTCGCGGGCGACGGGTCGGGCGTCGTCGCGGACGCCGCGCGGGCGGCGCTCGACAAGGTCTCCCTTCGCTGATGCAGGGGGGCGCGGGGGGCGGCGGGACGCGATATCATTGTTGGCACGATGGGCGGCAGGAGAAGGTCGCCGGGAAGGGCCGCGGGCAAGCCGGCCGCCGCGAAGCCGAGGCTCCTCGCGGGAGGCAACCCCCAGATCGCGAAGGCGGACGGCGACGCCCCCGTGCAGGCCTACATCGCCGCGATGCCCGGCTGGAAGCGCGAGGTCGGGCGCCGCCTCGACGCGATCGTCGTCCGCACCGTGCCCCACGTCCGCAAGGCCGTGAGGTGGAACTCGCCCTTCTACGGCACCGAGGACCGGGGCTGGTTCCTGGGCGTCCATTGCCTCACGAAGTACGTCAAGGTGGCGTTCTTCAGCGGGACGTCGCTGCGTCCGCTTCCCCCCGTCGAATCGAAGAACGAGGGCACGCGCTACTTCCACATCCGCGAGCACGACGAGATCGACGAGGATCTCGTGGCGAGCTGGATCAGGCAGGCGTCGGAGCTGCCCGGCTGGAAGGGCTTCACCTGCTGAGTGGCGCTGCCCGCGGGTGCTCCGGCGCCGCCCCCGGAGCCCCCCTGCATCCCGCGCCGCGCGGCGCCCGTCAACGCGGGTCGCCGATGTAGACGAACGGCGCCCGGCGGCGGGCATCGGCGTGTCTCCGGCCCAGTGCGCGCGAACGCCTCCGCCGCGTCGTCGGCGTCGCGAACGCGGATCGTCGGCGACAGCACGGGTCGGGGTCGTCGCGCCCGCCGAGGGCCGAGGGGCTGCGACTTCGGAGTTGCTATGCTGGACGGATGGGCATGAGGCTCCTTCATGTGCTCGTCGTGCTGGCCCTTGGGCTCGACGTGAGGATGCCACGCGACGAGAACGGCGGCGCCTGGTTCCTGGAGTTCAACGGTCCGGCTCTCGCGGTGGCGCTCTACGGAACACTTGCGACGATCACCCTGATCAAGGTGCTCGATCACCTTCCGGGCGTGTTCGCGCTGCGACGCCCGCTGGGCAGCGTGCGCTCCGGATACGAGTACCTCTGGGGCGCCGCGATTCTCGCCGCAGTCGCCGGCTTTCGCTGCACGGGGGTCGTGGAGGGTAGGCAGGATCCGGGGAGCCGGTACTGGTCCGCCGAGTACGGTTCTGCCATCGATTCGAGCCTCCCGTTCGCGGCGCTCTGCGTCTTCGCCCTCCTCATGTGGGCCCTCAAGCTCCGCGCGACGATGGTCGAAGCGAACCGCCGCCTCGAGCAGGGCACTCCGTAGCAGGTACGGCAACGCGCATCCGGGGTGATTGGCCTGCCGGGGAGCGGCCGCCGTTCTCGGGGATCCGCGTGTCCTCGCGCCGACGCGGGGCCGCAGCTCAACCGGATCGTTCGAGGAGCACGTCGCCGTCCGCCGCGACCGGCGGCGGGCTCGGCTTCGACCGCGAGGAGCCGATCGCCGGTCTCCGGCCCCGCCATGAACATGACGTCGAGCTCCTTGCCGTCGACATCCTCCGCGAACGGCCCCGACCTACCTGCAACCGATCCGGGAAGGCATGTGGTCACTCTGGCGGGCGCTCGCCCCGCGAGTCGGCCTGCGGCGGCCGAAAGCCCCACCCGATCACGCTGCCGGCCATGCCGATGGCGAAGCCGCACCACCCGACGGCATGGCTGACGACGTCGAACCAGCTCAGCGCGATGAGCACCGAGGCGCAGGCGACGAGCCAGGTCAGCCGCCGTTTACGAGCTTGTGACGCGCGCCACTCCCCGCCGGCGCTACGCTCGAGGAAGGAGGACACGCCATGCGGAACGCCCTGCTCGGTCTCATCACCATCGGCCTCGGGATCGCCGCGGCTCAGGACGCGCGAGAGACGAAGCCCTACGTGACGCTCGCTGGGGCTGCGAGCAAGGTCGCCGCGAAGGAGTACGACCGGATCACGACGCGCGACGAGCTGGTCAAGGTCTGGCTGCGGCACGTCGGCAGCGATCCCGCGGGGCACGACGACTTCTACAACGAGGCGGGCGTGCCCGACGTGGACTTCGGGCGCTGCATGGTCGTCGCCGTGTTCGGCGGCCAGTGTGTCAACAGCGCGGGGATCTACGCCGTCTCGGTCGCCGAGGAGGCGGACCGCGTCCTGCTGCGGTTCGGCCACCGTTCGTTCCAGAGCGGCCCCGAGGGGGATCGCGCCACGCCGTTCGGCTTCTTCTTCGTGCCGCGCTCTTCCAAGGCGCTCGTCTTGGAGGAGAACGTGCAGAACCTCATCGGCGGGGATCCGAAGTGGAAGGAGCGCGCGCGGTTCGACGCGCTGGCGAAGTGAGGCGGGGGACGACACCGCCTACCCCCGGGCGAGTTCGGCTCGGTGGGCCGCTGGGCCTTCCACTCAATGGCCGGAGGCTACCACTTCGACGCTCGCGCTACCGGCACGTGGAGCGCAGCGGTTCGCCGCAGCCGCCCCCCGAGCTCGCGGCGGCGAGGTCACCCGGCGGCGGCCTTCAACCAAAGCGACGCGCTCAGCATGAGTAGAGGTGCGACGAACATCGGGCGCCACCGCAGCCGATTCGATCGCGACCTGCCGGCCTCGATGCGGGTGTGTTTGTCCACACGGTCCACCGAGTCCAATGAGGCTCCCGTGGCGCGCCGTGCGCCTCCTCGACGGCGACCATCGCCTCCCTGTGCTCCGCCTGGGCGCGAGTCCGGCGTCCATCGCGCGCTGGGCCGCCACACCACAACAAGTCAATAGAAGGCATGCGACAGCTCCCGCCACGGGAGAACACTAAACAACATGGGAACGCAGCTGAGATTCCACAGGCCCACACCAACTCTCAGCCCAAGCGGTCCACGATTGTGCCGAAACAGATAGTACGCCACCAACACGCAGAGTATCTCCGCCATCGGGAGTATCGGCCACCAGTAGACCTCATCTAGGCCCCAGGACGTTCTCACATCCGGGCGCTTGATCATCACGTATGCCAGCCACGGCACGACTCCGATCGCCACAGACCCGGCCCACAGTAGTCGCCGTTGCACGCCGGATCACCTAAAGTCGATCGCGACGCCGTGGTCGAGGGATGCGTCCCTTGTCACGACCTGGAGCCGATCGGCCAGCCTAGATGCCTCGACCTGTTCCGGCCGTTCAACCTCAAGGAACAGTCCGATGGCTCTACGCCACGTGGCGGTCGGCGTGTTCGGCGGAGGGGGTGATTCACCCGCCAGATCGAACAGCGACTGGCGAATCAGGTCGTCGTCCGCCGGTTCGATCTGCCCCGTGGCGAGGTCGTCCATACGGCTCACTGCCTTTTGGACCTCGCGAATAGCCGGGACGTCGAGTCCCCCCTTGCGGGCGAGGTTGCTGGCCATCAGTTCGCCGAGGAGATGCGGGGGCCATGCGGTCGTCAGCCCGTGGCGCTTCCACACGGCCCGCATGGCCACCCAGCGGTTCTCGGGCACGCAGCCCAGTGTGCGAGCGGCGCTGGTGTCGAAAACGAAGTCCAGGCGCATCGTCACAGCCGAATTGTCCGCCTTGCTGGGACCGGGTTCCAAAAGAAGCGCATCACCAAGCGCATCAGGGCCCCCCGCGGCCTCCCGCGCGAACACCCCCCGCTCGCCCTAAGTCCGCGCCGCTGGTAGACTTGCGCGCACGCGGGGCCGTAGCTCAACCGGATAGAGCTACGGACTCATAATCCGTGCCGTACCCCTTGTCCCGCAAGGACTTACGACCGCGGGTTGTCCATATGGTCCATATCGTCCATATGGTCCAGAAGAAGCGCAGCGGTAGCGCATCAGAACGGGGCCGCGCCACGCGGTAGGATCGGGGCAGAACACCGTCGGACTCGGAGGCTTCCGGATGAACAAGCTGCGCGCGAAGGTCCAGAAGGGGAGGCTGGTCGTGGACGAGCCGACCACGCTCCCCGAGGGCACCGTGCTGGATCTCGTCGTGGATGACGAGGGCGACGATCTGACCGACGAGGAGCGGGCCGCGCTCCACGCGGCGCTCGAGCGTTCCGCGGAGGATGCGAAGTCGGGCAAGGCACGGCCCGCGAGCGAGGTGGTCCAGGACCTTCGGCGCAAGCGGTGACGCCGCGCGTCCTCATCACCCCGGAGGCCGAGCGGCAGGCGCGGGACGTCGATCGCTGGTGGCGTGAGCACCGCCCCGCGGCACCGGGCCTCTTCCTCGACGAGCTCGCCGCCGCGATCGAGCTGATCGGTGACATGCCTCTCGCCGGCAGGCGCTACGGACACGGCCCGGTCCGAGGCGTACGGCGCATCCTCCTTCGGTCCACGCGCTACCACGTCTACTACGTCGTGCGCAGGGCCGACGCGCTGATCCTTGCCGTATGGAGCGCCGTCCGGGGAACCGGCCCGAGCCTCCGTCGGTAGGGACCCCGCACGTCTGCCACGACTATCCTCGACGAGATGCTCCGTGCCCTCCTCCTCGTCGCCCGCGAGATCGCCCTCGCCCACGACCACTGGCTCTCGTATCTCGTCCGCCGGCCGCTCGCGGAGAACGCTGCACTCCGCGAGACGATCGAGCGGCAGCGGGCGCAGATCGACCTGCTCCGCGCGAGGCTCCTTCGCCTCGACCCGCGACGCCGCCCCCGCTACCGGCCGTGGGAGCGGCTCGCCATCCTCTGGCACCGCGCGCGGTATGGGCTCTCCGTCTTGGCCACCGCCCGTGCTTTCGTCCTCTCCGTGCAGACCGTCGTCAACTGGAACCGCGAGGTCGAGTCCGGACGCGCGAACCTCGTCCACGCGAAGCCGCCCGCGAACAAGCTCCCCGACCTCGTGCGCGAGATCGCCCATCGCCTCAAGGGCGAGTGGCCGCGCTGGGGCACGCGCCGGATCGCCGGGATCCTCGCCCGCCTCGGCCTAAAGGCGTCGCGCTCCACGGTCCAGCGCGCACTCCGCGAGCGACCGCCCCGGCCCGCCGCCGGCGCCGGTGTCCTTCCCCGGCGCGCAGCCGAACTCCTCGCGAAGCGTCCGAACCACATCTGGCTCGTGGACTTCACTCGTGTCGGCGGCCTCTTCCGCTCCGTGTTCATCGGCGCCGTCGTCGATGCGTTCTCGAGGAGGGTCCTCGCGCTCCGGGTCTGCGCGAAGGAGCCGACCGCGGCCTTCGCTGTCCGACTCCTGCGCGAGGCCGTGCTCGGACACGCTCAGCCTCGCCATCTGATCACGGACTACGGCCGACAGTTCACCTCCGCCGCGTTCAAGCGCGCGCTCGCCCGCCGCGGCATCCGGCACCGTTTCGGCGCCGTCGCTAGGCGCGGCTCCCGGTCTCTCGCCCGGATCGATCGGTTCTGGCGAAGTTTGAAGACCGAGTACGCGCACGGCCTCTTCCTCTACCGGCCGCTCCGGTCGATCGAGCGGGACCTCG
>JAKLKT010000206.1 GCA_023150495.1 Planctomycetota bacterium | reverse complement strand
GCTCCTCATCCGCCGCCCTGAGGCGGGCGTAGGCGCGCTCGAACCGCTCCGGGTCGATCTGCCACGCGAGGTCGAACTCCCGCTTGGCCTTCACGACCGACTGCTCCCGCCAATAGAGCCGCGCCAGCAGAAAATGTGCCACGAATCCGTTCGGGTTGGCACGCAGGGCGGCCTTGAGGGCGGTCCTGGCCTTCGGCATCGACCCGGCCGCCAGCGCGACGCGGGCCTTGAGCAGGCACCAGAGTTCGTAGATGCGGGCAGAGGGGGTCACTCGGGCTTCCTCTCGCTCCTCCGATTCAAGCGCACCGGAGTTCCGATCCGATACGGACTCGGAACCGTCGCCCATCCTATGCCGCCCCAGAGGCCCCTGCAAGGGGGGGCCGGGGCCGCCGGGAAGGGCCCAAGGTTTTTTGATGCGGAAAACGCGCAGCGCGCCTGAAGGTGCCGTCGAGGAGACGTCCGGGCCATGTCCTTGAAGGGCAGCCTCTCGAGCGTCAACCTCACGGAGATCTTCCAGATGCTCTCCCTTTCGGGGAGAGAGGGGACGCTGTTCATCTACGACGGGCCGAGGAAGCGCGCCATCTGCTTCACGCGCGAGGGCGTGTCGATCCGCTCGCGCGAGCGCAACGAGTCGAATCTGATCGGGAAGATCCTCGTCCGGCTCGGCAAGATCGACGAGTCGCACCTGCAGGGCGCGGTCGAGACGCGCCGCTCGGGCGACAAGCTCCTCGGCGACACGCTGGTCGAGATGGGCGCCTGCGCGCCGGCCGACGTCGACGAGGCGCTGCGGATCCAGAGCGAGGAGGAGATCCAGGAGCTCTTCCTCAACCGGAGCGACGCGCAGTTCGAGTACGTGGACGGCTTCTTCCCCGAGACCGACATCCCGTACGTCAGCCTCAACGTCAACTCGCTGCTGATCGACATCGCGCGCCGGACCGACGAGTGGGAGTACATCCGCCGGCGCATCCGCGGGCCGCGCGAGATCTACCGGTTCACCGGCGCCGAGGGCGAGGTGGACGCGGAGGTGCTGCGCGAGTGCTACGCGCCGCGCGTGGACCCGTTCATCGACGGGTCGAACTCCATCGGCGACATCATCGACGCCTCCTACGTCAACAAGTTCCACGTCTGCAAGCTGATGGCCGCCTACCTGGACGCGGGGATCATCGAGCTCGTCCCCGCCGACGCCATCCGCCAGAACGCGCGCCTCGCCCTGCGCATGGGCGACGCCACGGCCGCGATCCGCCACTACGAGTACCTCATGGGGACGGGCGACTTCCCGCTCGACATCCTCGGGGAGGCGGCCGAGGCGCACGAGGCGAACCGCGACTTCCCGGAGGCCGCCGCCCTCCTGCGCCGGCTCGCCGAGGAGCTCGTGCGCGCCGGCGACTACCGCGGCGCGATCGACGTCCTGCGGCGCGTCGCGAACTACCCGCGGCCGGAGCCCGAGGCGCTGCGCTACCTCATCGACCTCGTGTTCGAGAACCCGCGCGCGGCGGCGGAGTTCGCGGTCAACATCGTCGAGGCGGGAAAGACGCTCGTCGCCTGCTACATCGCGCAGGAGCAGCTCGACGAGGCGATCGCGCTCCTGCAGCGCCTGCTCCAGATCTTCCCCGACGAGGTCGCGTTCGCGCTCTCGCTCGTGGATGTGCACGCGGAACACGGCGACGTGCCCCAGGCGTGCGCGGAGTGCGAGCGTCTCGCGAACTCGTACCAGAAGCGCCGGCAGGCGGCCCATGCGGCGACCCTCTTCAAGAGGCTGCTCGTCCTCAACGGCGAGCGGCAGGACATCCGCGACAAGCTGCGGAAGATCTCCTCCGGCCGCCGCCGCCGCGTCGGCCCGGCGCTCCCCCGCATCGCCGTGGCGCTCGGGATCGGCCTCCTCCTCTCCGGCGTCGCGCTTGTGTGGGTGAAGCAGCAGGGAGTGCTCAGGCAGCCGAACCGGGAGACTGCCGAAGGCCCGCTCGCGGAGCTCCTCGGTCGCGCCTCCGAGGAGAAGGCGGGCGCCGTCCGGGCCGGCGCGAAGGCCGCCACGATCTACGCGCAGCTCCTCGAGGACCTGCGCTCCGACGCGTTCAAGCAGCGAGAGGCCCTCCTGTCGCGCGTCCGCACGGCGGACGAGGACTACCAGGAGTTCCGGGATCTCGCCGACAAGGCGCGATCGATCGCGGAGGTGATCCGCAAGCAGACGACGAGCGGCGAGCTGCTCGCGCGCACGAAGATGATGCTCGACACCCTCGAGGGGCAGGGGCAGCAGGTGGAGGCCGCACGCCGCCAGTACCTCGTCGCGGCGCGGAAGACCGCCGCGGCCCTCAAGGCGGAGGGCGAGGCGCAGTACGTCGCCGGCAAGCTGATCGAGGCGCTGCCCCGCTTCGAGCTCGCGAAGCAGCTCGCGGTCGATCCGGAGTGGAAGGAGGATCCCGCCCTCCAGCAGAAGATCGACAACATCCGCGCCGACATGGAGCGCGTCGCATCGGAGCTGAAGAAGGCGAAGGCGAAGGAGGAGGAGAGCGACTGGTACTCCGCGCGGCGCATCTACCTCGATCTCCTCAAGGAGTACAAGGACGCGGACATCGTCAAGGACCTGCTCCTCCCGGTGGAGATCCTCACCCTGCCGCAGGGCGCGACGATCCTCCTCGACGACGTCGAGTACTCCCGCCCCACGCCGACGACCGTCCGCCTCAACCCGCACAAGGAGACGAAGCTCGAGCTGCGGCGGAAGTCGTTCCGGACCGAGATCCGCTCCCTCGGCCCCTTCTCGGGCGAGGAGGCGGACCCGGCCAAGTACACCTACATCTACCCGCTGCTGCGCACGGCGACCTGGGAGCGCTCGCTCAAGGACGAGTTCCTCGAGGCGGACCCGGCCGCGTGGGACGACCGCGTCGGCGTCGCCACCCGCAGCGGCCGCTACCACATCCTCGACGCGACGAGCTCCAAGACGCTCGCGAACGACCGGCTCGACGTCGACGGCGTCGCCGCGGGCCTCGCGACCAACGGGAGGATCCTCTTCATCCCGGCGCTGGACGGGCGGCTCTTCTTCCGCGATGCGAGGACCGGCGAATCCCTCGGCTACGTCCTGACGATGGACGCCGGGATCTACGCGGCGCCGGTCGTCCACGGCAACGTCGTCTACGTCGTCGACCTCAAGGGCAACGTCGCCGCGTGGGACTTCGTCGCGAGGAAGTACCTGTGGAAGAAGCCCACGCCCACGGGCGTGCGCGCCGCGCCGGTCATCCTCGGGAAGGGCCTCTTCGTCCTCTCGACGTCGGGCGACCTGAGCTGCCTCGCGCTCGACGACGGCCGCCCGCTCATGGAGCCGATGCGGCTCGACGGCAGCAGCTTCGCCTGCCCCCCCGCCGTCGCGGACGAGGACCTGCTGATCTTCGCCGCGGAGGAGGGCGCGCTGATGGCGTTCAAGCCGTCGAAGCGCGAGATCCTCTGGAGGAAGCCGATCGACGACGTGCGCATCAAGCGGACGCCTCCGGTCCAGGGGCCCGAGGTCTACGTCTCGCGCCGGCCGGGCCACCTCCTCGCCTTCGACGTCAACACCGGGCTGCAGCTCTACGCGTACGAGCAGAGCCCGAACGCGGTCCGGAGCGCGGTCTACGCGAACCGGCGCATCTTCTTCGTCCACGACAAGGTCCTGACGTGCTTCGGCCCGCGGCAGGACGGCTACGGTCTCGCCTGGACGTTCCAGGCGAAGGGCCGGATCCTCGCCGGGCCCGTGGTCCGGGAGAACGCGATCTACATCGGGGACGACCAGGGCAACCTCTACAAGCTGGAGGCCTCGGACTAGCCATGGGCCTCGGAAACGGGATTCAGGGGGGCGCGGGGGGCGGCCGGAACCGGGGCCGTCTCAATTCCGGAGCCCGGGCTGTCGATAGGACACGAGACACCAGACCGGGGTGGGGAACCAAACCGTGAATTTCCTCAAGAGACTCTTCGGGATGGGCCGCAAGGCCCGCGGGGGCGAAGACGCGCCGCAGCTGGCGCGCGAGCTCGAGGCGACCGTCGCCGAGGCGGAGCGCCTCGTCGCCGCCGGCCGCTTCGAGGAGGCCACGCAGGTCGCCGAGAACGGCCTGAAGCGCTTCCCCACCGCCGTCCGGCTGCGCGCCGTCATCCAGTACGTGCGGCGCGTGGGCGCGAACAAGCGCCTCGCGCAGCTCAAGAAGACGATCGACGAGCGCAAGGACGAGCGGGCGTACCGCGAGCTCATCGCGCTGCACATCGACCTCGGCAACCGCGACCAGGCGCTCGAGGTCGCGCAGAAGTTCCTCGGGGAGTTCCCCGACTCGGCCGAGGCGCACATCGACGTCGGCGAGGTCTACCTCGCCCGCTACTTCGCGGAGCTCTTCGCCCGCGACGCGCGGGCCGCGTTCGAGAGCTTCGAGAGGGCGATGCAGCTCGACGAGAAGGCGCTCCGCGCGCGCGTCCTCATGGGGCTGCTCTACTGGTCGATCGGCGCGCCGCGCCACGCCGGCAACGAGATCGCCGAGGTGCTGCGGCTCGACCCGGCCAACGCGCGGCTCCAGGACTTCCGGGACCAGACCCTGCCGAAGGGCCTCGACGACGCGGAGGAGGACCTCGACATCCTCCTCGACGCGTGCGAGGACCGGCAGGAGCTGCCCAACGACCCCTCCTCCTACCCCGGCGGCCGGCGCTTCGTCGCCGAGCGCCAGGGGGGCGCCCTCTCGCCGAAGCTCTTCGCCGCGGCCGCGTCCGGGATCGGGCGGCGGCTGCGCATCGAGCAGCTCGCGGCGATCGGCGCCGGCGGGCGGCCGCTCGCGGTCGCAGGCGAGAGGAAGGAGGAGTTCGTCCGGCTCGCGTGCCGCATCGACGCGGCGGCGCGTCGTGCCGGCCGGCACATGAACTTCGGCACGGTGCGCCGCCTGATGGTCGAGGGCAAGTTCGGCCGCCTGGTCCTCGTCCCCGCCGGCAACTGCACCGTCGCCGCGCGCGCCCCGCGCACGGTCTCGACGGAGCGGATCGCCGAAGGGCTCGAAATGGTCGTCACGGCGTCGCGCTCCGACGGAAGCGCGGAGGAGGAGTGATGGAAGCGATCCTCAACCGCCTCGAGAAGGAAGCGTGGGTCCGCGGCAGCATGATCGTCTCCAACGAGGGGATGGTCGTGGTGGAGCGCCTGTCGGGCGACCTCGACCGCGATGCCGTGGCCGCGCTCGCGGGCGACCTCGTGACCGAGGTCGGGGAAGGACTGAAGGAAGCGGGACACGAGCCGTTCAAGCGGATCGTGCTCAGCGCGACGACGGGCGACCTGGTGGTCGTCGACTGCGGGACCGTCTACCTCGTCGTCATCACGGCGGCGGGGTCGGAGGCGTTCTACATCGAGATCGACAGCGCCGCGCAGCAGTTGAAGCGTGTGGCGCCCACCATCACGATGCGGGGCATGTGAGCAACGGGAGCAAAGGGAGCCGCCATGGTCCAGATCAACTTCGCGAACAAGGAGATCCAGTGCAAGATCGTCTACTACGGCCCGGGCATGTCGGGCAAGACGACGAACCTGGAGGTCGTCCACAAGAAAGCGCCCCAGAACTCCAAGGGGGAGCTGACGTCGATCGCGACGGAGGGCGACCGGACGCTGTTCTTCGACTTCATGCCGCTGGATCTCGGCAACATCGCCGGCATCAAGACGAAGTTCCAGCTCTACACGGTCCCCGGCCAGGTCTACTACAACTCCACCCGGAAGCTCGTGCTCCAGGGCGTGGACGGGATCGTGTTCGTCGCGGACAGCCAGGCGGAGAAGATCGACGAGAACATCGAGGCCCTCGAGAACCTCAAGGGCAACCTCCGCGAGTACGGTCGCGACATCGACTCGATCCCCGTCGTGTTCCAGTGGAACAAGCGCGACCTCCCCACCGCTCTCCCGGTGGACGAGCTCGAGCGGCGCATGAACCCGATGGGCGCGCCGAGCTTCGAGGCGGTCGCGGCGACCGGCGAGGGGGTCTTCCCCACGCTCAAGGCGCTCGCGTCGCTCGTCCTCGAGTCGATCAACCGGGACAAGAAGGACTCCGGCGTGCGCGCTCCCGCCGCGACGGCCACCGCCCCGACGAGGCCCGCGGCCGCAAGGCC
>JAKLKT010000205.1 GCA_023150495.1 Planctomycetota bacterium | reverse complement strand
GGCGATGGCTTGGGCGAAGGCGAAGCTGGAGCGGCGGCTGGCCGAGATCACGGCAGGGAGCCCGACGGAGGGGCCCGACGACGAGTCGTGGTACTGGGCCGCCCCCGTGCTCTTGGACATGGCGGACCCGGCGGCGCGGCGGCATACCCGAGCCTGGCTTCGAAGCCGGTGGCTTGAGACCCCGTGGGACGACGCGGAGGACGACGAGGAGACGCCGGCGGAGGGGGAGGACGGGCAGGAGCCCGCCTGGACGGCGCACGTTCGCCGGCTCCGCAGGGCGGCCCGGGATCGCTTCCCGCTCGGGAAGGTCCCCGCCGACCTCGGAGACGTCATGGCGACGCTCGCGCTGGGCGGCTTCGGCGTCGCGGCGCTCCGGATGCTACGTAGGCTCGTGCGGCGCCGCCGGCTGCGCGAGCTCGACGTCTCCGTCGAACTGCGGAACGCCGCGCTCCGGATCGCATGGTCGCTCCGGCGGCTGTTCAACCTCCCGGAGGCGACCGCGGTCGTCCGTGGGTTGGACGGCCGGGAGCCGTACTGGCTACGAGCCGCGGAGTACGCGGCTCGCGGCGATCTCCAAGCCGTGCTCGACGAATACGGCCACGTGCTGGCGGAGGTCCACGGCACGCGCAGGGATCCCTCCAAAGTGATCCACGACCTGCCGCTGGCGTTCGATGCCGTGCTGGGCTTGCGCACCGCGATGGTCACCGTCGAGGAGATTCGCGTCGACGACGCACAGGGCCGGTTCCGGCTGGAGCCCGTGAGGATGCGTGCGCGTTTCGCCTGCCGCCTGGGTGTGGACGAGGAGGGCGAGGGCGGGGCCGAGCCGACGCGGCAGGACCAGGTTCGCGCGGCGTTCAACTCGCCGTTCTGGCCCTTCGTGCTCGCCACCACGTCGATCGGCCAGGAAGGTCTGGACTTCCATCCCTACTGCCACGCGGTCGTCCACTGGAACCTGCCATCCAACCCAGTCGATCTCGAGCAGCGCGAAGGGCGGGTTCACCGCTTCAAGGGGCACGCCGTGCGTAAGAACCTGGCCCGCCGCCACGGCGTTGCCGCGGTCTCAACGCCGACGACGGACCCCTGGCGACAGCTCTTCGCGGCAGCCGAGCAAGCACGGCCCACGGGGTCGAACGACCTTGAGCCCTACTGGCTGCTCCCCGGAGAGGCTCGGATCGAACGGCACGTCCCGGCGTTCCCGTTGAGCCGCGACCGCCGCCTCCTCGACGCGCTGCGGCGTTCGCTCGTCGTGTACCGGATGGCTTTCGGACAGCCCCGGCAGGAGGAACTGATCGAGTACCTCCTCGAACACGTGCCCCGCGACCAGATCGAGGCGATGCTCGCCGAGCTCACCGTGGACCTCTCGCCCGGTGCGGCCCGGGCGGTCACGGTCCCTTCCGATGGCCGCAGAGCAGAAGGCTAGCCAAGGGGGTGGGGCGGCGGCAGGCGGTCGGCGGCGTGACTTCGGGCGGCCAGGCCGAACGGCTCCGGCTCGCCATGGGCGTGCGGTCGCGATGGCGGCGAGGTCGAGGAAGCGGCGCCAGCGTGCCAAGTCACTCGGCGCGGATCCCGCAGGCGACGTTCTTCGTCGACGTGGCGCTCAGCCGGTCCAAGGTCGCGGCGCCGAGCTTCGCCACGATGTCGTCCTGGATCTCCTGCCAGACGCCCGCAAGGCCGCAGCCCTTCTCGCGCGGGCACCAGTTGCCTTCCACCGTGCAGGAAGTGATCCCCAAGGGCCCCTCCATGACCAGGAAGATGTCGAGGAGGGAGATCTCCGCAGGGGCCTTCGCGAGCTCGTAGCCCCGCTTCATCCCGCGCCGGCAGACGACAAGCCCGGCGCGAGCCAGGTTGTTGAGCACCTGGTGGAGGAAGTTGGGCGGGGCCGCGACGGCCTCGGCGATCTTCGTCACCACCGCCGGCTCCTGGCCGTGGCGCGCGGCGAGAAAGACCATCGCCCGGTTGGCGTACTCGAGCGCGCGTGTGACCTGCATCGGACTCTTCGGAGTCATTGTATCCAACCACTCGTAATGCGTACGGGTAACGTGCGCAAGCGCTCCGTCCCGGGCTCGCGCACCCCTCTGGCTCGCCGCCAAGACGCGATCTTCATGATCCATAAGTGCTTCATACGAAAGCGCTTATGAGGCCATGGCCCACGTGGCTATGCGAATGAAGCGAATCACTCTACTGCGGCACGGTGTCTGCTGGATCGCCGGCATGTGGCGCCTGACCGGCATGGGCATCGCGGGTAGGGTGGACCTTGGGGTTCATGGGCGACCGGGCTCCCCGGCGAGGGCGCGGCCGAGGCATGGCCCCTTGGCGACGGAGGAGCCTGATTGATGGGCGGCACTGCATCCACACTGCGGGCGCTGGGATCCCCGGCCCCGGCGGCTCGCACGAGGCGAGTCGTGCAGGTCGGCGCCGTCGCCTTCGGCGCGCCGAGACCCGTGGTCATCGCAGGCCCCTGCGCCGTGGAGACCCGGGAGCAGACATGCTCCCTTGCGCGGGAGGTGCTGGCGGCCGGGGCGGACATGCTCCGCGGCGGCGCCTTCAAGCCGCGCACGAGTCCCTACGACTTCCAGGGCCTCGGCGAGGAAGGCCTCCGGATCCTGCAGGAGGCCCGCGAGGAGACCGGGCTGCCGGTGGTGACCGAGGTGCTCGATGTCCGGCAGGTGGACCTCGTCTCCCGGTACGCGGACATGCTCCAGATCGGGTCGCGCAGCATGCAGAACTTCCCCCTGCTGCGCGAGGTCGGGAGGCAGCCGCTCCCGGTGCTCCTGAAGCGCGGGATGGCCGCCACCCTCCACGAGTGGCTCTGCGCCGCCGAGTACGTCGCCTCGGGGGGCAACACGCGGATCGTCCTCTGCGAGCGCGGCGTGCGCACGGGCTGGACCGCCGAGTACGACCGCAACACGCTCGACCTGAACGTCGTCGAGGCCGTCCGGCGCGCGGTCGACCTCCCGATCATCGTGGACCCCAGCCACGGGACCGGCCGCGCCCACCTCGTCCCGTCCGCTTCGCTGGCCGGCATCGCGGCGGGGGCGGACGGACTCATCATCGAGGTCATCGGGCTCAAGACGCGCCGCGCGGACGTCCTGTGCGATGCCGAACAGGGCATCCGGCCCGACATGCTCGCCCGCGTGGTCCGCGCAGTGGGGCAGGTGCGCGCCGCGCGGGAGGAGATCGAGGCCGCCCGGGCGTCCGGTGCTGAGGACGCATGAGCAGGCGTCAGACGCGAGGCCAGGTGCCTCCGCGACGGCCTCGAGGCCATCCCGCCGGGGGTCCCCTGCCCGGTCGCGACGCGCGCGCCGACGGGCGGTCGCGGGAACTTGGATCGTGGTGATTCGGGGACTTGCACTCGCGGTGGCCGTGGCCGCTCTCGCCGGTTGCCCGCGGAGCACGACGCCCGTCGCACCCGTCGCGCTCCCCGCGGCATCGCCCGGTTCCGACTCCGATGCGTTCCGCGACATCGCCGAGCGCTCCCGAGTGGATTTCGCCCACGTGCTCGTGGACGGAGCGCTCGACTCGCTCCCGGAGAGCGTCGGCGCGGGCACCACCTGCCTCGACTACGACGCCGACGGCCGCATGGACCTCTACTTCATCGCGCAGGCGTGGAACCAAGACGTCCACAACGGCGACGCGCCGAAGACAAGGGCGCGCAACCGTCTCTACAGGAACCTCGGCAACGGGTCCTTCGAGTGCGTGACCGACCGCGCGGGCGTCGGCATCGCCGAGTTCGGCTTCATGGCGGTCGCGGCCGACATCGACGACGACGGCCGCACCGACCTCTTCGTGGTGGGCTACGAGGGCAACCACCTCCTCCGCAACCGCGGCGACGGCACGTTCGAGGACGTCACGAAGCGGGCCGGGGTCGGAGCGGGCGGATGCGGCGTCTGTGCCGCCGCGTTCGACGCGAACGGCGACGGCCTGCTCGACCTCTACGTCGGACGGTACGTCGCCTTCGACGCGAGCTACCGCCTGTACTATAAGCCCGTCGTCTTCCCCGGGCCGCTCGCCTTCGTGGCCCTCCCCGACATCCTCTACATCAACAACGGCGACGGCACGTTCGCCGACGCCACGGAAGCGTCGGGTATAGGCGGAGTCGAGCCCGGGCGCGCGATGGGCGTGTCGATCCTCGACTACGACCTCGACGGACGGCCCGACATCTACGTGGCGAACGACGCCACGGCGAGTTTCCTCTTCCACAACGAGGGGGGCGGGAAGTTCAGCGAGGTCGGATTCGCCGCGGGCGTCGCATACGGAGTGCAGGGGGACGCCATGGCGGCGATGGCGGGCGCCGTCGGCGACGTGAACGAGGACGGACGGCCCGACATGCGCGTGAGCGCCATCGGCTACGGCTCGCTCTTCATCGGCACGCCGAACGGGTTCGAGGACAGGATCCTCGCGTGCGGGATCGCCGGCGCGTGCGGCCAGTGGCCGTCGTGGGGCGGCGGCTTCCTCGACTTCGACAACGACGGACATCTCGACCTGTACTCCGCGAACGGGGATCTCCACCGCCCGACGGGGCGGTGCGACCTGCTCTTCCGCGGCCGCGGCGACGGCACGTTCGAAGAGGCCTCCCGCACCGCTGGCGCCTGGTTCCTGGAGGAGAGGCCCGCGCGCGGCGCGTGCATCGTGGACCTGGACAACGACGCGCGCCTCGACGTCGTCGTCACCCACCTCGGCCAGGGCCCCGCGATCCTGCGCAACCAGACGAAGACGGGCCACGGCGTGCTGATCGCGCTGAGGCCGAGGCCGCAGACGGCTTCCGGCCACGGCGCAAGGGTCACCGTCCGCGCCGGCGGGAAGGACCAGGTGCAGACGTACTGGCCGCGGCAGGCGTACCTCGGCACGGGCGACCCGCGCCTGCACTTCGGGCTCGGCGCGCAGGACCGGATCGAACGCCTCGAGATCGTTTGGACCGACGGAACGAGGCAGGAGTTCACGGACCTCGCGGCGGATCGCGTCTGGACGATCAAGCAGGGAGGGGCGATCCAGTGAGGCTCGCCGCCCTTCTGTTCGTCGCGTCGGCCGCCGCGTGCGGCGCGAGCGGGGCCACGCCGGTGGCGAGGCCGCCCGAAGCGACCTCGCAGACGACAGCCTACGTCGCGGTGCGCGCGCCGGTTCGGGACGCGCCGCAGGCAGGATCCGCGCAGGCGATCCCGAGCGGCGCGAAGGTCGTGCGCGTGGAGGGCACCTCGGTGACGGTCCTCTCGGCGGGGCTCGAGGCCGCCGGGCGCCCGGACGTGCGGCATGACGCCGCGCGGGTGCTCTTCACGGGCCGCGAGAGGGCAGGCGCACCGTTCGGCGTCTACGAGTCCGCCCCCGCGGGCGGCGGCCCGCGCCTGCTCGTGAGGCATCCGACCGACGTCGCGTCGGCCGCGTATCTCCCCGGCGGACCCATCGTCTACTCCGCGGACCTCGACGAACCCCCGCCGGCCGGAGCGCCGGCGGCGCGAGCCTCGGCGCTGTTCGTGGCAAAAGGGGACGGGACGGCCGGCGAGCGGATCACGTGGGGCGGTCTCGACATCGACCCGACCGTCCTCTCCGATGGCCGTGTCCTGTTCGCCACGTGGCGCGCGCCGTCCGACGGGTCCCGTTCGCGCTTCGTCCTCGCGACGGTGCACCCGGACGGCACGGGAGTCGCGCTGTTTCACGCGGGGCCCGCGTCGGTCGTGCGTCCGCGGCAGCTCCCTTCGCTCGACATCGAGTGCGTGGAGCTGCCGGCCCTGGCGGGGACGGCGTCGCGAGTGGCCCTCTCGTGGGATGCGCCCGCCGCGAGAGGCGAGCCGATCGTCCGCGAGCGTTCCGGGACGGCCGTCGGAGGCGAGTGGGAGTCGGACCCCGTCCCGCTGGCGCCGCGCCCGCGCCCGCAGGGCCACCTCTCCATCGTCCGCGCGGACCGCGCGTTCGGGACCCTCTACTGCATCGACGCGCGGCGCAATGCGCCCGGCGCCGTGAAGGCGCGCGTCCGCACGATGCCGCCCGACGGCGGCCCGCAGCGTGTGCTCGGTGATGTGCCGCTCATGGCCGACGGCTCGATCCACGTGCGCGTGCCGCCCGACACGCCGATCGCCTTCGAGATGCTCGACGCCGCGGGGAACGTGGTCGCC
>JAKLKT010000204.1 GCA_023150495.1 Planctomycetota bacterium | reverse complement strand
GGCCTCGTCTCGACGTGGGTGCTCCACTTCGACGGCGAGATGCGCGTCGCGTGCCTTCCCGCGTACAAGGACCTCCTCCGCGAGCTGCCGAAGCGCACGCGCATCCTCGTCGGCGTGACGACGGCGGACGACGCGCGCCGGTTCCGCGAGGAGATCGGGAACGCGGACGCGCCGGATCCGCGGGTGCGCTTCGTCGAGGCGGGCGACTGGGTCAGCGGTTGGGCGCGCGACCGCTACGTCTTCTTCGCGAAGGACGGGAAGGAGTGCCTCTTCCTGCCGCGGCGGGACGCCGTGGCGCCGAGGCGGCTCGGCGACCTCGCCATCGCGAAGGAGCTCCGGCGCATCGAGCCCGAGCTCGAGGTGATCGAGGGCGACCTCGATCTCGAGGGCGGCAACCTGCTCTTCACGCCCGACGAGGTGATCGCCGGTCCCGCGGCGGTCTCGTTCAACGTCGCGGAGGGCGCGGCCGAGGCCGATGTCCGCACGAGGATCGAGGACGTGTTCGGGCGCCGGCTCGTCATCGCCGCCGCCGCGGACTCACCGCTCGCGCGCGAGCATGTGGACATGTACCTCGCCGTCGCGGGGCCGGGGACGCTCCTGCTCGGCGACCCGCGCGCAGCGCTCGAGGCGCTCGAGGCGGGCGAGGACGTGCGCGCGTTCGGCCGCTTCCCGCGCGAGAAGCAGCTCGCGCTCGCGGAGGCGTACGACGGAGTGAAGGAGCGGCTCGAGGCGGAGGGGTTCAAGGTCTCTCGCATCCCGATCCTCCACGCGGAGGACAACGTGATCCTCACGTGGACGAACGCCGTCGTGGAGACGCGGGCGGGCAAGCGCCGCGTCTACATGCCGTGCTACGGGCTGAAGCGCCTCGACGCGCTCGGGCAGGAGGCGTGGCGGGCGCTCGGGTGGGAGCCCGTGCCGATCACGGCGGACGCGCTGATCGTCCTCGGCGGCGGCGTGCGGTGCGTCACGAACACGCGCCGCGACTCCGCGGCGCCGGAGGAGGAGGAGCGCGAGGAGGAGGACGCGGAGGCCGCCGGCGGCTGACCGGCCCCCGGAGCCCCCCCCGATCCCGGCGCGCGGGGCGCCGCTCAGCGGCTCTTCACGGCGACGTGGACGAGCGCCTCGCCGCGGTGGAGCAGCGGGTTGTTCGAGATGCCGATCACGAGCCCCGCGTGCGTCGCCTTGATGTCGCCGTCGACCTCGCCGATCGCGTCGCGCTCGAGGCCGAGAAGCGGGCCCTTGCGGACGCGGTCGCCGAGCCCGACGTGCAGCTCGACGATGCCGCTCCGGTGCGCGCGCACCCATGTCGTCTTCCGCACCTCGACGCTCGCCGAGCGGGGCCGCCGCGGCGCGGGGAGCATGCCGAGCTCCTGGATCACGCGCAGCACCCCCTGCTCGCCGAGCGCGATCGCCTTCTGGTTGAACCGCAGCGGCTCGCCCGCCTCGTAGACGATCGTCGGGATGCCGCGCTTGCCGGCGGCCTCGCGAAGCGTGCCCGGGATGATCGTGCCGTGGATCATGAGCGGCGCGCCGAACGCGAGCGCGCACCGCCGCACGTCGGGGCTGTCGAGGTCGCCGCGCACCTGCGGGAGGTTCTCGCGGTGGTGCGAGCCGGTGTGGAGGTCGATGCCGTGCGTGCAGCGGCCCACGACCTCGGTGAGGAAGAGGTGCGCCATGCGCGACGCGAGGCTCCCGCGCGCCGAGCCGGGGAAGCTGCGGTTCAGGTCGCGCCGGTCGGGGAGGTAGCGCGACTGCGTCACGAAGCCGAGCACGTTGACGACGGGCACCGCCACGACCGTCCCCGCGAGCCGGCCCGGGCGCACGCGCCCGAGCACGCGGCGGATGATCTCCGTGCCGTTGAGCTCGTCGCCGTGGAGCGCCGCCGAGAGCCAGAGCCGCGGCCCGGGCCGCTCCCCGTGGACGACGACGACCGGGATCGAGATCTCCCCCTGCGTGACGAGCCGCATCACGGGGATCTCGAGCCGCGCCGTCGTCCCCGGCTCGACCCGGTTCCCGGCGATCTCGAAGGGATTCACCACGCCCCCCCGCGGCACCGTGAGTGCGCCAGCGCTGGCGCACCCTGGCCGCCGCAACCCCTTGCCCCCCAAGCGATTGCGAACGCCTCGCAGGTCAACCGTTGACCTTCCTGGGCTTCGGGCGCTTGGCGTGGCGCTCAAGGAACTCGATGATCTTGTCGGCCACGTCGACCTCGCTCTTCTCCTCGATCCCCTTGAGGCCCGGCGACGAGTTCACCTCGATCACGACGGGGCCGTGCTTCGACCGCAGGAGGTCCACGCCCGCCACGCGCAGCCCCATCTCCCGCGCCGCGCCGACGGCGATCGTCCGCTCCTCGGGCGTGAGCTTCACCTTCTCCGAACGCCCGCCGCGGTGGAGGTTCGCGCGGAAATCGCCCCGCGGCGCGATCCGCTTCATCGCGGCGACCACGCGCTCGCCGACGACGAAGCAGCGCAGGTCCGAGCCGTCCGCCTCCTTGATGAACTCCTGCACGAGGATGTTCGCGTCGAGCCCGCGGAAGGCCTCGATCACCGACTCCGCCGCCTGCGCCGTCTCCGCGAGCACGACGCCGATGCCCTGCGTCCCCTCGAGCAGCTTCACGACGAGCGGCGGCCCGCCGACCGCGTGGATGAGCCCGGTCACGTCCTTCGTCGCGTGGGCGAAGCCGGTCACCGGCAGGCCGATCCCGCGCCGCGACAGCAGCTGCAGGCACCGCAGCTTGTCGCGCGACCGCGAGATCGCGATCGACGAGTTCGCGGTCGTGACCCCCATCATCTCGAACTGGCGCACGACCGCGGTGCCGTAGAAGGTCTGGCTCGCGCCGATGCGCGGGATGATCGCGTCCACGTCCTCGATCGGCTGCCCGCGGAAGATCACCTGCGGCTTGCTCGCGGAGATGTTCATGTAGCAGCGCAGGTAGTCGATCACCCGCACGTCATGGCCGCGCTGCTCGCCCGCCTCGCGGAGCCGGCGGGTGGAGTAGAGCGAGGGCTTGCGCGAGAGGATGACGATCTTCATGGAGGCAGCGGGAGATTATCCCCAAGGGCCCGAATCGGGGGGGGCTCCGGGGGGGGTCACACCTTCCCCTTCCCCTTTCTCTTCGGCCGTCCCCCGAGGTAGGAGCGGCCCGGGTCCACGAGGAACCCGTGCCGGATCGCCTCCCTCCCGAGGAGCATCCGGAAGCCCATCTCGTCGCGCGGCACGAGCGTCAGCTCGACCTCGCGCCGCTCGCCGAGGATCTCGACCGCGGTGCGGATCACGGGCCGGCGCGACACGAGGCCGTTGCTCGACCTCACGTGGCGCTCCTCGAGGAGCGGCACCTCCGCCGCCACGCTCCTCTTGAGGCTCCGCTGGAGAGGATGGAGCACGAAGCGCACGTAGGCCGCGCCGCCGCGCCGCACGACCTCGATCTCGAAGGCGTGCAGCGCCGAGGATCGCGCGCCGGTGTCGATCTTGGCTTTGATGCGACGGACGCCGAGCGCCGGGAGCGAGACCCACTCCCGCCAGCCGACGTGCGGGAGCTCGCGCCTCACGCGCCTTCCCCCGACGGCCCCCGGCCTGCCGCCCCCCCGCGCGCAGGCGGGAGCCCGCTCACAGCCACCTCCGCCAGCGGAAGAACGCCACCATGCCGAAGCCCAAGCCGAACATCCCGCCGATCACGAGCCAGAAGCCGCCGGGCGTGTGGAGACCCGGCATCCAGTCGAAGTTCATCCCGTAGACGCCCGTGATGACGCCCAGGGGCATCATGATCGTCGCGATCACGGTCAGCGTGCGCATCACCTCGTTCAACCGCGTGTTCACCGACGCGAAGTAGGCGTCGCGCGCGGCGGCGAGGCCCTCGCGCACGCCCTCGAGCTGCTCGTGCACGCGGAGGATGTGGTCGTAGATGTCGCGCAGGTAGGGCTGGATCCTCTTCGGCAGCGAGGGGTGGATCGTGCGGAAGAGCGCCGCGCAGACGTCGCGCTGCGACCGGACCGTCCGCGCGAGCCTCGCCGCCTCCTGGCGCTTCTCGAGGATCCCTTCCATCTGCGCCGAATGCGGGCGGCCGTAGCAGGTGTCCTCGATCCCCTCGACGTGCTCGCGGAGCTCGTCCACCAGCTGCTCGAAGCCGTCGGTCATGTGGTCGAGGATGAGGTGGGCGAGCGCGGCCGGCGCCTGGAGGTACCGGTCGGGGTCGCGCTGCACGCGCGCGGCGATCGAGTGGAGCCTCTCGAGCGGTTCGCGCAGCATCGTCACGATCCAGTCCTTCGCGAGGAACATCGCGATCTTGCGCGTGCCCTCCTCGGCGTCGCTGTCGGGCGTGTGGGCGATGAGGAAGAGGTTCGTGTCGAAGACCTCGAACTTGGGCGGGTGGCCGGGCTGGAGCGCGTCCTCGAGCGCGAGCTCGTGGAGGCCGAGGCCCTGGACGAGCCGGCTGCACTCCTCGACGGAGGGGCCGACCGCCTCGACCCAGATCCGCTCGCCGCGCGTGGGCGGCGTGACGGACTCCGGCGCCTCCTCGACGGAGAGCGCGTGGGCGGCCAGGCGGTGGATCCGGAGCACTTGGGGATGAGCTTAGTCCACGCGCGAAGGGAGGCAACCTCCGTTTCCCCTCTCCCCCCGGCCCCCCTCACCCCTATCGCTCGCCGAGCCACCACCGGCGCCTGATGCGCGGCCCGTAGGTAAGGCCGAACCGCCGCATGGCGCGTTCCCTGATGCAGTCGAGCACCTCCTCGGCGGAATCGGTGACCGCGATGCGCTCGAGGTCGGCGGCGTCGATCGTGCCGCGCGCGACGAGGGTGGTCCGCATGAAGTCGAGGAGCGGCGCCCAGTACTCGCGGCCGACGAGGACGAGCGGGAACTCCTCGATCTTGCCGGTCTGGATGAGGGTGAGCGTCTCGAAGATCTCGTCGAGCGTGCCGAAGCCGCCGGGCATGGCGACGAAGGCGTAGGAGTACTTGACGAGCATGACCTTCCGGACGAAGAAGTAGCGGAGGGTGATGAAGCGGTCGAGGTAGGGGTTCGGCCGCTGCTCGACGGGCAGCTGGATGTTGCAGCCGACGGAGCGGCCCTTGACGTCGCGCGCGCCGCGGTTCGCGGCCTCCATGATGCCGGGGCCGCCGCCGGTCATGACGGTGAAGCCCGCGCCGGCGAGCTTCGCGCCGATCTCGCGCGCTAGGGCGTAGTAGGGGTGGCCCTCGCCGAACCGGGCGGAGCCGAAGACGGTGACGCAGGGGCCGAGGAAGTAGAAGCGGCGGATGCCGCGGAAGAAGTCGAGGAAGATGCGGATGGCGCGCAGCAGCTCCGAGCCGCGCTTCTGGTGGCCGCGGAGGAACTGCCGCTCGTGGGTGGTCCACTCTTGTTCGGCCATCGGGAGCCATGATAGAGGGAGGCCCATGGAACCCATCGCGCGGCGGAACGTCTCGAGCGGGGCGAAGTGGGAGGCGGCGGTCGGCTACTCGCGGCTCGTGCAGGCGGGGCGGCACGTGTACGTGACGGGGACGACGGCGTGGCTGCCGGGGGGCGGGCACGTGGGCGACGGCGACGCGGGGGCGCAGGCGCGGCAGGCGATCGGGAACATCGCGCGCGCGCTCGCGGAGGTGGGCGGCGACTTGCGCGACGTGGTGCGGACGCGGATGTTCGTGGTGGACATCCGGCGCGACTGGGAGGCGGTGGGCCGGGCGCACGCGGAGGCGTTCGGGGCGGTTCGGCCGGCGACGACGATGGTCGAGGTGAGCCGGCTGATCGAGGACTGGATGCTCGTGGAGATCGAGGCGGCCGCGGTGCTCGGCGCGCGCTGACGTGTGTGCGGGGGGGGCTCCGGGGGCCGCGCGGGCGACCGGAGTGCGAACATCTGGCGCCCGGGGCGGCACCGGCGGTTGGCCGGTTGGCCGGCATCCCTCCTGCGGGCCGTGGGGCCGGCAGGAGTCGAACCTGCATCGTACGGATTATGAGTCCGCTGCTCTATCCGGTTGAGCTACGGCCCCGCGTCGGCGCAAGTCTACCACCTGTGCGGACTTAGGGCGACAGGGAGATGTTCGCGCGGGAGGCCGCGGGAGGCCCTGATGCGCTCGCTGATGCGCTTCTTTTGGGAAGTTGGCCCGACGGATCGAAAGT
>JAKLKT010000203.1 GCA_023150495.1 Planctomycetota bacterium | reverse complement strand
GCGCGGAGCGACGTGGACGCGGTCCTTGTCGCGACCGACGCGGCCGGCCACGCGGCGCTCGTCGAGGCGGCCGCGGCCGCCGGGAAGCACGTCCTCGTCGAGAAGCCGCTCGCGCTCGACGTCGCCGACGCGCGGCGCGCCGTCGAAGCCGCGCAGAGGAAGGGCGTCCTCCTCCAGGTCGGCCACCTGCTCCGCTACCACCCGGCCGTCGAGGTGATGCTCAAGGTCGCGCGCGCGGAGCTCGGGAAGATCCGCTGCGTCGCGGCGCAGCGGCTCAACTTCGGGCAGCTCCGCACGGACGAGAACGTCCTCTTCAGTCTCGGGCCCCACGACCTCTCGATCATGCTCGAGCTCTTCGGCGAGATGCCGGACTCGGTGGCCGCGCAGGGATCGGCGTTCGTCCGCGAGGGCATCGAGGACCTCTGCTTCGTCACGCTCCGGTTCCCCAAGGGCGGCATCGGGCAGCTGCACCTCTCCTGGCTCGACCCGCACAAGGTGCGCCGGCTCACCGTGGTGGGGGAGCGCAAGATGGCGATCTTCGACGACATGGAGCCGCGCGAGAAGGTGCGCGTCTTCGACAGCGCCGTCGAAGCGCCGAACGGGACGTGGGTCTACGGCGAGAACCTCTCGCTCCGGACGGGCGACATCTTCGTGCCCGCCTTCGGGGCGACGGAGCCGCTCGCCGTCGAGATCGCGCACTTCGTCGACTGCGTGAAGAACGGCCGCCCGCCGCGCACGGGGGGGGAGGAGGGGATCCGGGTCGTCACGATCCTCGCCGCCGCGCAGGAGTCGATGCGCAGCGGGGGGGCGCCCGTCCGCCTGTGAGCTTCTCCCCCCCGGGCGTATCATCCCCCTCCGTGAATCCCGTCCAACTCGTCGACCTGAAGGCACAGCACAGCGAGATCCGGAAGGAGATCGACGCCGCGATCCGCGAGGTGTTCGATTCCGGCGCGTTCGTCCTCGGCCCCCACGTCGAGCGGTTCGAGAAGGAGTTCGCCGCGGCGACCGGGGCGAAGCACGCGATCGGCGTCAACAGCGGCACCGATGCGCTCCTGATCGCGCTCGAGGTCGTGCGCCACCGCGCCGGCGCCGGCGAGGTCGTGACGTCGCCGTTCACGTTCTTCGCCACGGCCGAGGCGGTGCTCCTCGCCGGCCACAAGCTGCGATTCGCGGACATCGACCCCTCGAGCTTCAACCTCTCGCCCGCGGCGACGCGGGCGGCGCGGGGCCCGCGCACCGTCGCGGTCATGCCCGTCCACCTCTACGGGCGGTGCGCCGATGTCGACGCGCTGCGACTTCCCGGCGTCGCGCTCGTCGAGGACGCCGCGCAGGCGATCGGCGCGACCTGCCGCGGCCGGCAGGCGGGGACGCTCGGGGACCTCGCGGGGTTCAGCTTCTACGTCACGAAGAACCTCGGCGCCGTCGGCGACGCGGGCGCCGTCACGACGGCGGACGACGGCGCCGCGGCGCTCGTCCGGAGCCTCCGCGCGCACGGGGAGGTCCGCTCGGAGGGGAGCCGCACGTACCACTACGAGCGCGTGGGGCGGAACTCGCGTCTCGACGCGATCCAGGCCGCCGTCCTGCGCGTGAAGCTCGGGCGTCTCGACGCGTGGCAGGCCCGGCGCGGCGAGCACGCGGCGTTCTACGACGAGGCGCTCTCGGGGATCGACGGCGTCGTCCCCCCCGCGCCCCCCCCGGATGGACGCCACGTGTACCACCAGTACGTGATCCGCTGCGCGCGCCGGGACGATCTCAAGGCGCACCTCGCGCGGCAGGGCATCCAGACGAACGTCTTCTACCCCCAGCCCCTGCACCTCCAGCCCGCGCTCGCGGATCTCGGTTTCAGGGGGGGACAGTTCCCCGAGGCCGAGAGGGCGGCGGCGGAGGTGCTCGCGCTCCCCGTCCACGCGCACCTGACGGCGGCCGACCGCGAGCGCGTGGCGGCGGCGGTACGGTCCTTCTACGGCCGCTGACGAGATTTCTGGACGCGGTACGGGGCGGCCCGCGGCCCCATCGGGGCGGCCCCGGGTTTGCTTCCGGAGACCCCGGATCATGGAGCGGCGCAAGGACTACCGGCACCTGTTCCGGTACCGTCTGTCCGTCCGGTGCGCGCGCACGAGGCGCGTCATCGCGGACGTCACGACGGACGACGTGAGTGCCTCCGGGCTCTCGCTGTCGGCCCAGAGCCCGCACGGCCTCGAGGTGGGGGACAAGTGCGAGGTCCAGCTGTTCGCGCGGGTCCTCGGCCCGAACTCCGACGACACGCTCGTGATGGCGACCGATGCCGTGGTCGTCCGCTCCGATCCGGTGACCGCCGCGCTCCGTTTCGAGGCACCGCTCACGTACTGAAGAGGGGGGGGCCGGGGGGCCCGCCTCCGCCCCGGGGGACGGGGCTCCGGCGAGGCTACCCCGCGACCTCGTCGCGCCGCTTGCCGCCGCGCTTGATCTCGAGGAGCCCGTACTTCCGCATCTTGTTGAAGAGCGTCGTGCGGTTGATGTCGAGGAGCTTCGCGGCCTTCTGGCGGTTCCAGTTCACCGACGCGAGCGTCGCGGCGATGATCTCCTTCTCCGGTCCCTCGAGCGCCTTCTTGAGCGGTACGATCGTGCGGCCGTCGGGGCGGAAGTCGAAGGTGTGGGTGCCGCTTCCGGACGCCTGCAGGCCGCTGATCTCCGGCGGGAAGTCCTCGACGCCGAGCTCGCTCGCCCGCGTGAGCACGATCGCGCGCTCGATCGAGTTCTCGAGCTCGCGCACGTTGCCCGGCCACTCGTAGGCGACGAGCTTGGACATCGCGTCGTCCGAGATCCGGCCGATCTCCTTCGTGTTCTCGCGCGCGTAGCGGCGGAGGAAGTGGTCCGCGAGCAGCGGGATGTCGCCGCGCCGCTCGCGAAGGGGGGGGATGTGGATGTTGACGACGTTGATGCGGTGGTAGAGGTCCTCGCGGAAGACGCCGCGGTCGACCGCCTCCTTCATGTCCACGTTCGTCGCGAGGATGACGCGGACGTCCACCGCGATCGACTCGTCGTCGCCCACGCGCTCGAAGCGCCGCTCCTGGAGGATCCGGAGGAGCTTCACCTGGAAGGAGGGAGACGCGGTCGCGATCTCGTCGAGGAAGATCGTGCCGCCGTCGGCGCGGAGGAACTTGCCGAGCCGGTCCGCCTCGGCGCCCGTGAAGGCGCCCTTCCTGTGGCCGAAGAGCTCGCTCTCGAGGAGCCCCTCGGGCAGCGCGCCGCAGTTGACCTCGACGAAGGGCTTGTCGCGCCGCGGCGAGGCGTGGTGGATGGCGCGGGCGATGATGCTCTTGCCCGTGCCGCTCTCGCCGGTGATGAGGACCGTCGCGCGCGTCGCGGCGACCGTCGCCATCGTCTCGTAGATCTTCCGCATCCGGTGGTCGGCGCCGATCATGTTCTCGAGCTTGAGCGACCTGGTCAGCTGGCGCTTCAGCTGCTCGTTCTCCTGCGAGAGACGGCGCTGCTTCAGCGCGCGCTCGACGGTGAAGAGCATCTCCTCGTCGATGACCGGCTTCGTGATGTAGTCCTCGGCCCCCTCGCGCATCGCCTTCACGGCCGACTCGATCGTGCCGTAGCCGGTCAGCATGACCACCACGAGGCTCGGATCCACCTTGCGCGCCTCGCGGAGGAGCCCGAAGCCGTCGAGGCCGGGCATGTTCACGTCCGTGAGCAGCAGGTCCGCCCGGAGCCCCTCCTTGAGCGTGCGGAGGGCGCGGCTGGAATCGGTCTGCACCGCCACGTCGTAGCCGCGGCTGCGGAGGAAGACCGCGAGCGAGTCCGCGACGAGCGGGTCGTCGTCCACGATCATCAGGTTGGCTTTGCTCATCGTTGCGTCCCCTGGATGGCCGGCACGGCCGCTGCGGCGGCCACGCGAAGCGGGAGTGTCACGGTCACGAGGGTTCCCTTGCCCTTCTCGCTCTCGAAGCGGATCGTGCCTCCGCATCGCTCGACGATCCGGGCGCTGATGGGCAGGCCGAGGCCCGTGCCGCGGCCCACCTCCTTGGTGGTGAAGAAGGGCTCGAAGACGCGCCGGAGGTCCTCCGGCGACACGCCCACGCCGTTGTCCTCCACCTCGACCTCGACATGGTCGGCGACGCGGCGGACCCGCACGCGCACGAGGCCGCGGGGCCCGAGCGTCTCGACCGCGTCGAGGGCGTTCTTGATGAGGTTCACGAAGACCTGGAAGAGCGCCCGCTGGACGGGAATGTCCACGTACGGGTTCTCGAGCTCGATCGTGGCGCCCGAGCTGCCGGAGGGGGTGAGCGTGCGGACGACCTCCTCGAGCATCGTGCGCAGGTTCTCGAGCTCGTTCTCGATCACGATGTTGCGCGAGAAGGTGAGCAGCTGCCGGACGATGCTCGTCATGCGCGAGAGCCCGCTCATCGCGCGGCCGAGGTAGTCCGACAGCTCCGTCTTCTCGGCGTCGAGCCCCTCCTGCGTCATCCGGACGTACCGGCGGACGCCGTCGAGGGGGTTGTTGAGCTCGTGGGCGACGCCCGACGCGAGGCGCCCGATCATCGCGAGCTTCTCGGAGATGTCGAGCTGGCTCCGCAGGCGGCGGTTCGTGTGGGAGAGCCGTCCGTGCTCGAGCGCCTTGAGGACGACGACCTGGAGGTGCTCGGGCGGCACCGGCCTCTGGAGGACGTGGAACGCCCCCGCCTTCATGAGGGCGACCGTGTCCTCCACGTCCACCGCGCTGCACACGACGACGATCGACGCGTCGGGATCCCGGGCGACGAGCTGGTTCGCGAGCGACCGCCCGTCCGCACCCGGCAGGTCGCGGTCCGCGACGACGACGGCCGCCGGCTCCCTGGAGTAGGTGTCGAGGGCCTCGGCGGCGGTCGATGCGACGCGCACGGCGTGGCCCGCCTGCCGGAGCATGGTGGCGAGACGGTCCCGCTCCTCCGCGGAGTGCGATACGACGAGGATCGTCTCGGCTTTCTCTTTCATCCGTTCCCTCGGGCGGGCAGTCCCCTATCGACCGGCGCGTTGCGTTTCTTGAACGGCGCGACCAAGCGCCGCGGATGACGCAATTCCGCCCGGGGACCGAAGTTAGGGAGGCCGCCCCTTGCGTCGCCGCCCCGGCAGGGTTAACGTTCCACCGCGATGAACGTCCTGCTCGCGGAAGACGAGAGAAGCATCGCCGTGACCCTGCGGGATGCCCTCGAGGAGGCCGGCCACAAGGTCCACGCCGTGGCCGACGGCCGGGAGGCCCTCCGCGAGCTGAAGGCGACCCCGTACGACCTGCTCATCACGGACATCCGGATGCCGGGGATGGACGGGATCAGCCTCCTGAAGGAGGCGCGGGCCCTCGACCCGGCGCCCCACGTGATCGTGATCACGGGGCACGGGACGATCGAGACGGCGGTCGAGGCGATCCGGCATGGGGCGTACGACTACGTCCTGAAGCCCTTCCTCAACGAGGACCTGATCCGCAAGGTCGCGACGCTGCACGAGTTCAAGAGGCTCAGGAACAAGGTGCAGGCGCTCGAGTCCGAGGTCGGCCTCGACCGGGCGCGCGCGCGGATGGTGGGCGACAGCGACGCGATGCGGCGCGTGCTCGCGCTGGTCCGCACCGTCGCCGAGAGCGACGAGGACGTGCTCATCACGGGCGAGACGGGCACCGGCAAGGAGCTCGTCGCGAAGATGATCCACGATCTGTCGGGCCGGCGCGACGGCCCCTTCGTGGTCCTCTCCTGCTCGGGATTCCCGCAGACGCTCCTCGAGGACGAGATCTTCGGCCACGAGAAGGGGGCGTTCACCGACGCCCGCGCGCTGAAGCAGGGGAGGTTCGAGCGCGCGCACGGCGGCGTGCTGTTCCTCGACGACATCGACGACGTGCCGGTCGAGACGCAGGTCAAGCTGCTGCGCGTGCTCCAGGAGCGGAGCCTCGAGCGCCTCGGGGGCGAGAAGACGCTGCGCGTGGACGTGCGCGTCGTCGCCGCGACGAAAGTCGACCTGCAGTCGGCGGTCGAGGACGGCGAGTTCCGCGAGGACCTCTTCTACCGCCTGAACGTGGTGCCGATCTCCCTGCCGCCGCTGCGCGAGCGCCGGAGCGACATCCCGATCCTCGCGGCGCACTTCATCGCGGTCCACGGGAAGGGCC
>JAKLKT010000202.1 GCA_023150495.1 Planctomycetota bacterium | reverse complement strand
GAGGGTGACGCTCGCGACGTCCTCTCCGACGTCCACGTCGGCAACGGCCGGCTGCCAGCCGTGGTAGTCGAAGCGAACGCGATAGCGACCTCGCGGAAGGTACCGGATCTCGCTGAGCACGTCCGTCGACCCGTCGCCGTTCGCCGAGGTAATGAACCTGTAGGAGAGGCTGGCCCGGAACGTCGCGCCGTCCGGCGCCGTGATCTCCAACGGGAACCTGCTCGCGTCGCCAAAGCCCTTCACGTGGATCTCCAGCCCCCCCGCCGGCAGGCCGGCGCCGAACGTCGTGACGGAGCCCGGCCGGACGTCGATCTCGCCGAGGGGCGACCGATCCCGGCAGCCGTCGTCGAGTCGCACCTGGTGCAGTCCCGGGCGCACGTAGACGAGCCGCGGGGTCGGGCTCCCGAAGAGCGTCGTCGCGTGAACTCTCGACACATGTGGCCCCTCGCCCCCGCGAACGAACTCGAGGAAGGCATCCCGGCCGATGGACTCGTCGAGGACGACCTCCCCCTCGTCGGCGTACCGGAACACGACCTCGACCGCGGTCCCCGCCTCCACCTGCACCGTCCTGTGCTGCGCGCCCATCGCGACGAAATAGCGTCCGGGGATCAGGTGGAGGCGGCCCTTTCCCTCCTCGTTCGCGATCTCCCCATCCTCGCCGGACGGCGGTCCTAGGCGTCGGACCGCGAGCATCGCGCCGGCTAGCGGCGCACCGTCCATGTCGTGGACCTCGAAGTCGAGCCTGCCGAGACCCGCGGGAATCGGGAAGCGGTCGGGGGTGGGCGCGGCGCCGAGGTCGATCCGGACCGTGGCCCCGGGCTCGATGGCGAAGTGCCACGTGCGCGGGCTCAGGTCCCCGGCCGCGCGCGCGAGGATCCGGTACCTGCATGCCGCCACCTCCATGCGGGTGACAGGCTCGTCGAGATCGAACTCGATGGTCTGCCACTCCCCGCGCAGGGAGGGCGCCTCGAGCGTGATCTCCTCCCAGCGCGGCGCGCCGACCGTGGAAACCTCGAGCCACCCGGTGCCTTCGGGCGGGTCGGCCGGCGCCTCGCTCGGCTCGGGGGCAGGTGACGCCGGCGCGGGGGCCGGGAGCGGCACGGGGAACGTCGGCGGCGCGGCCTGCCGCGAGCGCCTCTCCCCCCCGCGCCCCCCCGCTTCCGGCGCCGTCAGGCGGCCGACGGCGAAGCCGACGGCGGCAGCGAGGAGGAGCAACCCGAGGAGGCGCACTACAGATCGAAACGGATCCCCTGCGCCAGCGGAAGCTCGGTGGACCAGTTGATCGTGTTCGTCTGGCGCCGCATGTAGGCCTTCCACGCGTCGCTGCCGCTCTCGCGGCCGCCGCCCGTCTCCTTCTCGCCGCCGAACGCGCCGCCGATCTCCGCGCCGCTCGTCCCGAGGTTCACGTTCGCGATCCCGCAGTCGCTGCCGCCGCTCGCGAGGAACGTCTCCGCCTCGATCACGTCGCGCGTGAAGATCGCGCTCGAGAGGCCCTGCGGCACGTCGTTCTGGATCCGGATCGCCTCGTCGAGCGTCTTGTACTTCATCAGGTAGAGGAGGGGGCCGAAGGTCTCCTCCTTCACGATGGGGAGGGTCGCGGGAACCTCCGCGATCGCGGGCCTCATGTAGCACCCCTTCATCCGCTCGCCGCCGCAGAGGATCGTCCCGCCCTGCGCCTTCACCGTAGCGATCGCCTTCTGGACGTCCTCGACCGCGCCCTCGTCGATGAGCGGCCCGACGAGCGTCCTCTCGTCCATCGGGTCGCCGATCGCGGCTCCCGCGTAGGCCTTCACGACCCGCCGCTTCAGGTCGTCGTAGATCCTCTCGTGCGCGATCACGCGGCGCGTCGTCGTGCAGCGCTGGCCCGCCGTTCCGAGCGCGCCGAACGCGATCGCGCGGAGCGCGAGATCCAGGTCCGCGTTCGCGGTCACGATCACCGCGTTGTTCCCGCCGAGCTCGAGAAGCGACCGGCCGAGACGCTCCGCGACCACCTGCCCCACGCGCTTGCCCATCCGCACCGATCCCGTCGCGCTCACGAGCGGGACCCGGCGGTCGGCGGCCATCCGCTCGCCGACCTCGCGGCCGGAGCCGATGACGAGGTTGCTCACGCCCTCCGGGAAGCCGTTCCGCGCGAAGACCTCGTGCGCGATCCTCTGGCACGCGATCGCCGTCAGCGGCGCCTTCTCCGACGGCTTCCAGACGACGACGTCGCCGCACACCCACGCGAGCGCCGCGTTCCACGCCCAGACCGCGACCGGGAAGTTGAACGCCGTGATCACGCCGACGATGCCGAGCGGATGCCACTGCTCGTACATCCGGTGGCGCGGGCGCTCGCTGTGCATCGTCAAGCCGTGGAGCTGCCGCGAGAGGCCGACCGCGAAGTCGCAGATGTCGATCATCTCCTGGACCTCGCCCCGCCCCTCGGCCCGGATCTTCCCGACCTCGAGCGTCACGAGGTCGCCGAGGAGGTCCTTTCTCTCCCGCAGCGCGTCGCCGAGCTGGCGCACGATCTCGCCGCGCTTCGGCGCCGGGAGCGCGGACCAGCGCGGGAACGCGCCTGACGCCGCCCGCATGACCTGTTCGTACTCCTCGGCGTGCGCCTCGACGACGCCGCCGAGCGTCGCCCCCGTCCCGGGCGACAGGGAGTCGAGGGTGGCCGCCCCGCGCGCCGGGAGGGGCCCTCCCGTCCAGGCTCCGGGGCTGGATTTCTCGATGCCGAGGGCGGAGAGGATCTCGCGCATCGCCTCAGGATACTCTCCCCCCCGCGCCCCCCCTCTTCTGCTTTGACCCCGCGCGCATCCGGGGGTAGCGTCATGGGTTTCCACCATGTCCGAAGCGCGCCGCGTCCCGTGGGCCCATGCGCCCAAGACCTTCCTCTACGCGGCCGGCGTCGGGGTGATCGGCGGTCTCGTCGGCACGCTCTTCCAGCTCGGCACCCACCTGCTCCAGGAGGTGTTCATCGGCGAGGGCGGGCTCCTCACGGCCGCGCTCGCGCTGCCCTGGTGGAAGGCCCTGCTCATCCCCTTCGCGGGCGCGACCGCCGCGGCGCTCCTCGCCTACGGCTTCTCGAGGAAGCGCAAGAGCCAGGGGATGGCGGACGTCATGGAGGCGTGCACGCTGAAGAAGGCGGAGGGGCTCTCCATCCGCAGCACGCTCATGCGCGCGGCATCGTCGCTCGCGCTGATCGCGACCGGCGGATCGGTCGGGCGCGAGGGGCCGATCGTGTTCATGTCGGCGGCGTTCGGCGCGCGGTTCGCGAAGCTCGGCAAGTTCGCGGGGCCGCGGCTCGGCCTCTTCGCCGGCTGCGGCGTGGCGGCCGGCATCGCGTCGGCCTACTACGCGCCGCTCGGCGCCGCGATCTTCGCGATGGAGATCGTCCTCGGCAACTTCGCGATCGAGATCATGGCGCCCGTGATGGTCGCGTCGGTCATCGCGAGCCTCACCGCGACCGGGATCGCGTCGGTGCTGCCGGAGGGGTGGATGAAGGGGCCGCCGCTCTACGAGCTGCCGCAGTTCGTGGAGAGCGGACCCAAGGAGTACGTGCTCTATCTCGTGCTCGGCGTCGCGGCCGCGTTCGGCGCGAAGCTCTTCGTGTGGGCGATGCGCGAGGCCGGGCGGCTCTTCGACCGGATGTCCCTGCCCGCGCTGGTGAAGCTCCCGATCGGCGGCCTCGTCGTCGGCCTCATCGGCGTCTGGCTGCCGCACGTCTGGGGGAACGGCTACGACGCGGTGAACCTCGTGCTCAAGGGGACGCCGGTCTTCTCGTTCGTCGTGCTGCTGTTCGTGCTGAAGATCGTCGCGACGAGCGTGACCGTCGGGTCGGGCGGCTCGGGCGGCATCTTCACGCCGACGCTCTTCGTCGGCGCGGCGCTCGGGCTCGTCGTCGGCACCGCCGGGCACGCCATCTTCCCCGGCATCGTGGCGAGCCACTACGCGGTGGTCGGGATGGCCGCCGTGCTCGCGGCGACGACGCACGCGCCGATCATGGCGATCTTCATCCTGTTCGAGATGACGCGCGAGACGGGGATGCTCCTGCCGATGGTCGTCGCGGCGATCTCGGCCTCGGTCGTCTCGCGGGCGATCGGCGTCGAGTCGGTCTACGTCGAGCCGCTGCGCCGGCGCGGCGTGCACATCCCGTCGGGCATCGAGGAGACGGCGCTCACGACGACGCGCGTGCGCGACATCATGCGCGAGAAGGCGGCGTGGATCCGCATGACCGCGACGTTCGACATGATCGTCGGCATGGTGCAGAAGACGCGCCGGGACGCGATCTACGTGGTGGACGGCGACCTCCGGCTCGTCGGCGTGATCCGGCTGCACGACATCAAGAGCTACCTCGCGGAGCCGGAGCTCGGCGCGGCGATCCTCGCGACCGACCTCGCGATCGTGGTGCCGCAGGCGCTGCCCGACCAGACGCTCGCGGAGGTGCTCTCGCGGTTCGACGACCCGGACCTCGACGAGCTGCCGGTGGTCCACCCGGTGGACGGGAAGCTCCTCGGCGTCGTGGACCGGCGCGACCTCCTGACGGCGCTCTCGGTCGAGGTGCTCCAGAGCCAGCAGCTCCGCGCGAAGTTCGTGGAGCACGGCGGCGCGCAGCACTACGTCGAGATCGAGAAGGGCCACGCGGTGTCGCGGATCCCGGTGCCGAAGGAGATGGTCGGCCAGACGCTCGCCGCGACCGACTTCCGCAACAGGACGGGGCTCACGGTGCTGACGGTGATCCATCCGCAGGACGGCCGCGAGGTGCGCATCGTGCCGGCGGCGGCGACGGTGCTCGGCGCCGACGACGCGCTGATCGTGATGGGCGCGATCGAGCGGATCAAGGCCCTCGGCGGGACCGTGTAGCCCGCCGCGTGCGGATTCCGGGGGGGTCCGGGGGCCTGGAGCGCTTGGCGCCGACCTCAACGGAGCCGGCCGGCTACCAGCGCGAGGACGCGCTTCCACTCCTCCTGGTCAAGGCCGCCCAGCGTCCTTCCGAGCCGAACGAGGATCGCGCGGGAGGCGGGGTCGACGAAGAGGAACTGCCCGAGGTGCCCCACGGCCACGAACTGAAGCCGATCCCGCGCGACAAGCCACCACATGCGCTGGTACTCCCAGGAGCTTCCGGCGGAGGTGTCGACCGTCGTCGACGCCTCCACCCACCGGGCGGAGACGATCCGCCGGCCATCCCAGTCGCCCCCGCGCAGGTAGAGGCGCCCGATCTTCGCCAGGTCGAGAGCGGTGGCCACGAGGCAGCAACCCGTCTTCTCGAGGCCGCCGGGCTCGCGGTCGACGCACCATGCGCCGTCGTGCTCCATCCCGAGCGGGCCCCAGATCCTCTCCTGCGTGTAGTCCGTGATGCTCCTCGGGGCAAGCGCGCGGCCGAGAGCGAGCGAGAGCAGGAACGCGTCGCCGGAGCGGTAGACGAACCGCGTGCCCGGCGCCTCGCGGAGCCGGAACCCGAGGATCTCGTCCTCGAGATGGTCCGTGTAGTAGCAGCGCGCGTGGATTCCGAAGGGCGAGTCGTTCTCGTCGTAGTCGATGCCCGACGTCATCTGGAGGAGGTGCTTCAGGGTCACCGCGCCGAAGCCGCGGCCCGCGAGCTCGGGCACGAGTGCGGTCACCGGCTCGTCCACGGAGCGCAGGACGCCGTCGTCGACTGCGCAGCCGACGAGGAGCGAGAGCACGGACTTCGCCATCGAGAAGGAGAGCGACGGCGTCGCGCGGCCGTAGCCCTCGCCGTACCACTCGAACACCATCGCGTCGTCCTTGATCGCGACGAACGCGACCGTCCCGCTCTCTTCGAGCATGCCCGCGAGCGGGCCGCGCCCGGGGATCTCGAGGGAGCCGACGGTCGCGTCGATCCGCTCGGGGAACCGGAAGGGACGCGGCGAGGCGTGCAGCGGCCGCTTGGGGAAGATCCGGTGGTCGTCGAGCCCCGAGAAGTTGCAGGCGACGATCCGGTAGACCGTCGCAGGTCCGGCCGACGCGGCCCACCAGACGAGCGCCGCCGCCGGGACGAGGAGAGCGAGGCCAATCCGTCCGGTTCGCCGCACCTGGTGTGATGTGTGATGGTACCGGGTGCTTCTCAACCAGCCAGAGAGCACCGGGTGCGTTTCTTCTAGGTGAAAAGCACC
>JAKLKT010000201.1 GCA_023150495.1 Planctomycetota bacterium | reverse complement strand
CGAGCCTCTTCCTCGCGTGGAGGAGCGGTCCCCGGCTCACGCCGGAGGGGAAGGCGCCGCCCGGCTCGCCCGCGGCCTGGACGGTGGTCGGCAGAGTGTTCTTTTTTTTGGGCAAGGGGGCTCCGGGGGCGGGGCCTTGACGCCCGAACCGCCTTCCCGCGGCGGCGCGACGAGCCTATAACCGGTTGCACGCGGCGGCGCGGCGGCATCGCGGGTACGGGCGCGCGTGCGACCGCGGACAGGGAGGGGTTCGATGCGTCGCGCCGTCATGCTCTGCGCCGTCCTCGGGGTCGTCGTTGCCGGATGCGGGGGAGGCGGAGGGCAGACGCCCGCGCTGCTCCTTACCTGCGGCTCCTCCGTGGCGGAAGGCACGACGGTGCGCCTCACGTTCGAGGGCAACGACTTCCTGGAGGGCCTCGCCGAGGTGACGGCGGACATCGGCACCGTCTCGCACCTCACGGTGGACAGCCCCGGGCTGATCTCGTTCGACTACGCGGCGCCGACGTTCCCGCCGGGGACGCCCGGCCCGAAGACGGTGCTCTTCAGCGTGACGTACCGCCCCGGCGCGGAGCCCGTGACGTGCCCGGTGACGATCCACCTCGCGCCGTTCGTCACGTCGTGCGTGACCAGTTACGCCCCCGATGCCGGGGCCGCGCCGACGACCGGCGTGCACGGCGGCGCGTTCGTGCGCGCGACGGTCACCGGCGGCAACTTCCTCGGCGGCGGGGCGCTCCTCGTCGAGCCGCGCGCGGGCTCGTTCCTTCCGCTCGTCGAGGTCGGCGCGGGCGCGCCGTTCACCGGCCCCGGCCAGTTCCGCGTGACGAACGCGGCGACGCTCGAGTTCACGGTCCCCGACGTCTTCTCGTCCGGGACGCCGACGATCCTCGACGGCAGCCCGAACGTCGGGCCCGCCACGATGCGGTTCGTGACGCCGTTCGGCGCGCTGCTGACGGAGGAGGCGTGCTTCCGCTACGTCGCGGCGTTCCTGGACTTCGAGGAGTTCCGCTTCGAGCTGCCCGGGTCGCTCGAGGGCCTTGGCCCCGTGCCCGGCCTCTCGGCGCCCGGCCGCCTGGCCGTCGGCGACGTGAATCGCGACGGCGTGCCCGATGTGGTCGTGCTCGCGCAGCAGTCGAACAGCGCGGGCGCGCTCGCGCCCGACGCGTTCCTCCTCCTCGCGGACACGTTCGGGCCGGGGGTCGACCGCGACGGCGACGGGAAGTCGCCCGACTTCGCCGGCTCGTTCACGGCGCAGGTGATCAACCACCCGCAGATGCAGACGTGGGTGCCGAAGGAGGCGCGCGGGCAGGACATCCTCCTCGCGAACCTCGACGCGGACCCGGAGCTCGAGATCGTGCTCGCCGTGCTCGACGACCAGGGTGCCGAGGACCCGGTGCTGCTCGTCGACGTGGGGCCCGGAGGGACGGTGGGCGCCCTCTCGGTGCTGCGGCCGCCGGGAGCCCCGCAGTACACCGCCGGCATCGCGATCGGCGACTTCGACCGCACGAGCGCGCACAGAGACATCGCCGTGCTCTACGGCGCGGCCGACCCGGACGAGCGGAGCCTCGTGATCTTCCGCTCGAACGCCCCGCTCTCCTACTTCGCGACCTCCCACGACATCCCGGCGGCGTACGACGGCTTCCGTCCGGGCGCGCTCGCGGCCGGCGACTTCGACGCGGACGGGGACGACGACCTCATCTGGGGCCACTACGACGAGAGCGCCCCGGGCGTCGGCCCCGAGGATCTCCCCGTCCTCGTCGCGCGCGTCGACGCCGCGGCGGGCACCGTGGCCGTGCCCCAGGCGATCGCGAACATCACCGGCTCGCCGGTGCCCGACATCGAGGTCTTCGACGCGAACGGGGATGGCCGCGTGGACGCGGTCGTCTTCCTCGGCGAGGTGGACGGCGCGCTGCCGGGCGAGCACCTCGGGGCGGGCGTGGCGACGCTGCTCGACCCGTTCGGTCTCGTGGCCGACGCGTTCGCGGAGACGCCCTACCGGTGGTCGTTCGCGGACCGCGCGGGCTGGGTCCGGGACCTCGCGCACGGGGACTTCGACGGCGACGGCAAGACCGACGTCGCCACGGTGGACGACTTCGGCGAGGTGCTCGTGCTCCTCGGCGGCGGCGACGGCACGTTCGTCTCGTCGGGCCGGAGCTTCGCGATCATGACCGGCGGCACGGAGTCCGCCGGGCCGGTGCAGAGCGTCGAGGCTGCCGACTTCGACGGCGACGGCCTCCCCGAGATCCTCGTGGGCGACATGAGCAACGCGCCCTTCAACCTCGTCTACTGGCTCAACACCTCCCGCTAGAGCGCATCTTTTCCCGAAACGGGCGACGCAAGTCGTGTACGGAGCCCGGGTTGGGGCGGCGAGGTGCGGCACGCGTGCCGCACCCGGATGGCGCTGCGAGGGGGCTTCGGGGGCCGCGGCGCCCCCGCCGCCCCCCCCTCTTCACTCGTAGCGGAACTCGACCGCCGCCTCGATGTCCGGGTGGAGCGAGGCGGTCACCGGGCAGGTCCGGGCGGCCGCCTCGAGCGCGCGGCGGTCCTCCGTCCCGACCGATGCGGGCAAGGTGACCGTGGTCACGAGGCGCGCGATCCGCCTGAGCGGCGCCGCCGCCATCTCCTTCGTCGTTCGGAACCGGGCCCCCTCGATGTCGACGCCCCTGCGCCGCGCGTGGATCCCGAGGATCGTGAGGACGCACGTGCCGAGCGCGGTCGCCACGAGGTCCGTCGGCGAGAAGCCCCGCTCCTTCCCCTCGTTGTCCCTCGGCGCGTCCGTCAGGACCGACGTGCCCGACGGTCCGTGGACCGCCCGTACGCGCAGGTCGCCCTCGTACGCGCCTTCGATCGCGACGATGTGCTTCATCGAGGAGAGCGTAGCAGGGCGCGGGCGCTACGGCTTCCCGGCGAGCTGGTCGGCGAGGATCACGACCGGCTGCGTGAGGAGCGCGAGGACGTCGAGGTTCGCGAGGTCCTCCTCGCGGAACTCCGAGTTCGTCTCGGCCACGGCGTCGCGGATGAGCTGGTAGCGGTTGCGGTAGCCCGTGAGGACCGTCCGCAGCGTGCCCGCGTCGAGCTTCTCCTTGAACCGGACGTGCATGAGCGCGATCCCGACCGTCACGTCCTTCGACGTGAGCGGCACGAGGATGATCGGCCGGCCGTCGCTGCGCCCGACCGCCACGAGGACGACGCGCTCCATCGCGACCGTGTTCTTCGTGCCGCGGAGCGCCGCGTTGTCGGACGTGCGCGACGGGATGCCCTTCGAGACCCCGCCCTGCGCCACGACGCGGATGCGCGCGCCGTTCTGGGCGCCGTCGATCGCGTAGCGCGTGTAGCCGCGGACCTCCGCGACGGCGGTGTCGAGAGCCTGCAGGATCTTCATGTCCTTGTAGGCCAGGTTCTCCTTCGCGGTGCCGGTCTCGAGGACGGCGCGGACGAGCGGCACGTTGAAGAGCGCCTCGTCGCCGCGGCTGATGCCGACCGTCACGGTCTTCGCCTGGTGCTTGATCGCGTCGATCGGCCGCGAGAGCTCCTCGATGCCGCGGGTCAGCGCGGTCGTGAGCTCCTCCACGGCGGTGCCGGGCGTGCCCACGCGCCCGAAGTCGTCGGGGAAGAACTCGAGCGGCAGCGTCCGCATCGCGTACCGGAAGAGCAACGACAGGCGTGCGGCCGTGCGCGCCTCGAGGGCGCCGTCGTACCGGCCCGCGCGAAGCCCCTCGGAGAAGCGCCGGAAGGGCTTCTCGAGGCCGGGCTTCAGGCGGTCGCGCAGGTCGCCGCCGTAGGGTGCGAGCGCGCCGATCTCGATCGCGCCGCGCGCCTCGCGGAGAGGCAGCGCGAGCTCGTCGATCGACATCGCGGCGTGGTAGCCGAACAGGTGGCCGGCCATGGTCGAGAGGATGAAGGCGAGCTCCGGCTCCGCGTCCGGGACCCGCACGATCGCGGCCGCCGCGCGCCAGCCCTCGCTGCCGTCGGTCGCGACCACGACGGGGCACGCCTTGTGCGCCTTGTAGATCTCGACCTCCTTGGCGACGTCGAGGGCGGTGCCCCCCTCGAGGCCGGCGGCGCAGACGAGGATGAGCGGCTCCGACGAGAGGTCGATGTGCTTCTTGTCCTCGGTCGCGTCGCAGGCGATCGACTTGTAGCAGAGCTCGGAGAGCTTGATCCGGATCTCCTGCGCGGCGATCCGGTTCCGCCCGTTGCCGACGATCGCCCAGTGGCGGCGCGGCGGCGCGGTCGCCCGCGCGGCCGCGGCGATCTGCTCCTCGCGCCCGAGCAGCTCGCGCATCTTCATCGGGAGCCCCGAGAGCGAGCGCAGGAGGCGGCTTCGCCGCGCGGGGTCGCCTACGCCGCACGCCTGGGCGAGCGCCTCGCCGAGCAGCATGCCGGCGGCGACCTGGCTGTAGAAGGCCTTCGTCGAGGCCACCGACATCTCGACGTCGCGGCCGTCGCTCGTGTAGAGGACGCCGTCCACGCGCTCCGTGAGATCGCTGTGGCGGCGGTTGACGATGCCGAGGACCGACGCGCCGCGCGCCCGGAGCAGGTCCACCGTGCGGTTCGTGTCCGTGGTGGTGCCGCTCTGGCTGATCGCGATGAAGAGCGTGTCGCTCATGTCGTCGCGGAGGTGGAACCCGCTCACCTCGGTCGCGGGCCTCGCGAGGACCTCGATCGGCATCCCGTGGAGGGCCTCGGCGACGGCCTCGGCGACGCCCTGGCCGGCGACGGCGGCCGTCCCCTGCCCGATCACCCAGATCCGCCGGATGCGGCCGCTCTTGAGGCGCTCGCAGACCGCCCGCGGGAGGCTCTCCTCGCCGAGCGTCACCCGCGTGAGGCCGAACTCCTCCGCCAGCTTGCCGCGCAGCGTCTTGCGGATCGACTCCGGCGCCTCGGCGATCTCCTTCTTCAGGTAGTGGCTGTGGTCGCCGCGGTCGATGTCGCGCGTCGTGATCTCGACCCGCTTCACATCCTTCTCGGCGACCGGGAGCGGGGTGCCGTCGTAGGCGATCCGCTCGATCCCCTCGCGCTGCCCGGCGCGGGCGCGGTCGAGGATGACGATCTGGCCCCGGCTCTGCGGCCGGTCGGGGTCGGCCGGGGACTCGCCGTCGAGCCGCAGGTACCGGTTCGTCTGCTCGACGATGCCGTAGGGCTCCGACGCGACGATGAAGGAGTCGCCGGCGACCCCCACGTAGAGGGCCTGGCCGCTCCCGCGCAGCGCGAGGAAGAGGCGGCCGGGCTCGTCCGCCGACTGGACGGCGATCGCGACCGAGCCGTCGAAGCGCGACACGCTCTTGCGGAACGCCTCCGCGACGCTGTCGCCGCGGGACACGAGCTTCGAGACGAGCACCGGGATCACCTTCGCGTCGGTCGTGATCTCGGGAGCGATGAGCAGCTCCTCGCTGCGGATGATCTCCTGGTAGTTGTCGACGTCGCCGTTGAGCGCTCCCACCGTGTAGCAGGGCGTCGTCCCGCTCGTCTGCTCCTGGTTCAGCGGGTGGGCGTTCGCCTCGCTGATCACGCCGACGCTCGCCCAGCGCGTGTGCGCGAGGACCTCGGCGGTCGTGCCGGGGTCGTCGAGCACGAGCTGGAGGAGCGTGTCGCCCGCGATCGCGGACCGGATCGCCCGCACGTTGTCCCCGAGCTCGCCGACCTCCTTGGCGACCTTGTAGGCGAAGCTCAGCGCCACCGCGCCGGACCGCGCGCGGACGCGCCGGACCGCACGGTGGGTCAGGTGCGGGATCGCCTCCCGCTCCCGGATCTGCTCCTCCACCTCGTCCGGGAGATCCGCGAAGTCCCCGCGCACGAAGACGTGGACCCCCGCCGAGTCGCGCCCGCGGACCTCCAGCCGGTCGAGGCTGTTCAGCGCGGCGTTGATGTCGTACGCCGCCCGGAGCCGGGCCTCCCCGTTGCCGCCGCCCATGAGGGCGCGGACCTTCTCGACGTTGCCGAGCCGGTCGCGCTCGAGCCCGAACTGCGCGTCCTTCGCCCGCACGAGCAGGGCGTTCAGGGCCTCGACGCGCGCCGTGCCGAGCCCGGACGCCTGCTGGTCGAGGAGCTGCTCGAAGCGGGCGACTGCCTCGCCGAGCCGCCGGACCTCCTGCGCGAGCCCCGAGGGGCCCGACAGGAGGGCCTGCATGCCGCGGGCGCCGGCGGCGTCCCCGGAGACCTT
>JAKLKT010000200.1 GCA_023150495.1 Planctomycetota bacterium | reverse complement strand
TCTTCATGGTCTCCGCCGGGCTCTTCGGGCTGCTGCTCGAGCATCCCGGCTCGCCCGCGCGCGGCGCGGTCGCCGAACCGTTCGCGCGGCGCGTGCTCATGGGCCTCGCGATGGGCGCGACCGCGATCGTCATCATCCAGAGCCCGTTCGGCCGGCGATCGGGCGCGCACATCAACCCGGCCGTCACGCTCACCTTCCATCGGCTCGGGAAGATCGCTCCCGCCGACACGGTCTTCTATGTCCTCTTCCAGTGCCTCGGCGGGGCGGCCGGGATCCTCCTCCTCCGCGCGCTCGGCGCGCCGCTCGACCAGGTCGGCTACGTCGCGACGAGGCCCGGGCCGGGCGGGGTCCTGCCCGCGCTCGCGGCCGAGGCTCTGATCTCGTTCGGCCTGATGCTGACCGTGCTCGTCACCTCGAACCACCCGCGGCTCTCGCGACGGACGCCGTTCTTCGCGGCATCGCTCGTCGCGCTCTGCATCGCGCTCGAGTCGCCCGTCTCGGGCATGAGCATGAACCCCGCGCGGTCGCTCGCCTCGGCGCTCGCCGGCGGCGGCTGGACGGGCTTCTGGATCTATCTCGTGGCGCCGCCCCTCGGCATGCTCCTCGCGGCCGAGCTCTACGTGCGGCGCCGCGGGATCGGCCGCGTCTTCTGCGCGAAGCTCCACCACGCGAACCGGCACCGGTGCATCTTCCGGTGCGGCTATGACGCCCTCGAGAGGTGATCCATGGAACGTTACGACGTCGTCATCATCGGCACGGGCGCGGGCGGCGGCACGCTCGCGTGGTCGCTCGCCGGCACCGGCAAGCGTGTCCTCCTGCTCGAGCGCGGCGACTACGTCCCGCGCGAGACGGACAACTGGAGCACGCGCGCGGTCAACGTCGAGGGCAGGTACCACACGAAGGAGTCCTGGCTCGACAAGAACGGCAAGGAGCTCCACCCGCACACGAACTACTACGTGGGCGGGAACACCAAGTTCTACGGCGCGGCGCTCTTCCGGATGCGGAAGGAGGACTTCGGCGAGCTCCCCCACTACGGCGGCGTCTCGCCGCGCTGGCCGGTCGCGTACGACGAGATGGAGCCCTGGTACACGGCCGCGGAGCGGCTCTACGAGGTGCACGGCGCGCGGGGCGAGGACCCGACCGACCCCTGGGCGAGCGCCCCGTACCCCCGCCCCGCCGTCTCGCACGAGCCGCGGATCCAGCAGCTCAGCGACGACCTCGCGAAGATGGGCTACCGCCCCTTCCACGTCCCGCTCGGGATCCGGCTCGACGAGACGAACCGCCGGAAGAGCCCCTGCATCCGCTGCGCGACCTGCGACGGGCACCCCTGCCTCGTGAACGCCAAGGCGGACGCGCAGACCATGTGCGTCGACCCCGCGCTCGAGCGTGGCAACGTGACGCTGCTCACGAACGCGAAGGCGGTCCGGCTCGAGACCGATGCGGCGGGCGGCGAGGTGACGCGCGTGGTCGTCGAGCGCGAGGGCCGCGCGGAGTCCTACGCGGCGGACGTGTTCGTCGTCTCCTGCGGCGCGATCAACTCGGCGGCGCTGCTCCTCCGCTCCGCGAACGCGCGGCACCCGAAGGGGCTCGCGAACGGCTCCGACGTCGTCGGCCGCCACTACATGGGCCATATCAACTCGGTCCTCATGGCGATCTCGCGCGAGCCGAACCCGTCGGTCTTCCAGAAGACGCTCGCGCTGAACGACTTCTACTTCCGCTCGGACGACGGGGACCTGCCGCTCGGGCACATCTCGTTCGTGGGCAAGCTCGACGCGGCGACGCTCTCCGCCGGCGCGCCGAGGATCGTGCCGGGGATGACCCTCGACTTCCTCGCGCGCCACTCGCTCGACTTCTGGCTCACGTCGGAGGACCTGCCCGACCCGTCGAACCGGGTCACGCTCGACCGCGACGGCCGCATCGTCCTGTCGTACGTGCCGAACAACGAGGAGTCGCACGTCCGGCTGACGCGCAAGCTCAAGTCGATCCTCAAGGCGATCGACTGCGAGGAGCACCTGATCCCGCTCCAGCTCTTCGTGGGCCAGCGCATCCCTCTCGCGGGCGTCGCGCACCAGAACGGCACGATCCGGTTCGGCGACGACCCGGGGACCTCCGCGCTCGACCGCAACTGCAAGGCGCACGAGGTCGACAACCTCTACGTCGTCGACGCGAGCTTCTTCCCGTCCAGCGCGGCGGTGAATCCCGCGCTCACGATCATGGCCAACGCGCTGCGCGTCGGCGCGCACCTGAAGGAGCGCCTCGGATGAGGTTCCTCTCCTCCCTCCCGACCCTCCTCATCCTCGCGGCGACGGCGTTCGCCGCGCCCGAGGTGGACGGATTCGCCGTGACCGTCGCCGACCTCGACCGCTCGGTCGCCTTCTACACCGATGTGCTCGGCTTCGAGAAGCGCGACGAGGTCGAGGTCGCGGACGCGGAGCACGAGCGCCTCTTCGGCGTCTTCGGCCTCCGCGTGCGCACCGCGCGCATGGCGCTCGGCGAGGAGCGGCTCGACCTGCAGCAGTTCGTCGCGCCCGAGGGCCGGCCGATGCCCGCGGATTCCAGGGGGAACGACCGCTGGTTCCAGCACATCGCGCTCGCGGTCCGCGACATGGATGCGGCGTACCGGCACCTGCGGAAGCACAAGGTGCGCCACGCGTCGAGCGGCCCGCAGCGGCTCCCCGACTGGAACCCGCAGGCGGGTGGCATCGAGGCGTTCTACTTCAAGGACCCCGACGGGCACTTCCTCGAGGCGATCCGCTTCCCGGAGGGGAAGGGCGACCCGCGCTGGCAGAGGCCGTCGGAGCGCCTCTTCCTCGGGATCGACCACACGGCGATCGTCGTCGCGGACACGGACGCTTCCATACGCTTCTACAAGACGCTCGGCCTCGCGCCGAGGGGCGGGAGCGAGAACCACGGCACCGAGCAGGAGCACCTGAACGGCGTCTTCGGGGCGCGGCTCCGGATCACGCTGCTCAAGGGGTCCCACGGCCCGGGCATCGAGCTCCTCGAGTACCTCGCGCCCTCGGACGGGCGGCCCAGCCCCCCGGACAGCCGCGCGAACGACATCTGGCACTGGCACGTGCGCCTGGGCGGCACGATCCCGCCGCGCGCGAACGCCGTCACGATCGGCGGCAAGCGCCGCGCGATGGTGCGCGACCCCGACGGGCACGCGATCGAGATCACGGAGGAGTCATGACCGCCGAGGAGCTTCGCCTGAACGAGGACGACCGGCGCGACCACAACTGGAAGCGCTGGGGTCCCTACCTCGCCGAGCGCCAGTGGGGCACGGTCCGCGAGGACTACTCCCCGCACGGCACCAGCTGGGACTACGTCCCCCACGACCACGCGCGCAGCCGCGCGTACCGCTGGGGCGAGGACGGCCTCCTCGGGATCTGCGACCGGCAGGCCCGCCTCTGCTTCGCGATCGCGCTCTGGAACGGCCGCGATCCGATCCTCAAGGAGCGCCTGTTCGGCCTCACGGGGCCGGAGGGCAACCACGGCGAGGACGTGAAGGAGGAGTACTTCTACCTCGACGCGACGCCGACGCACTCCTACCTGAAGGGGCTCTACAAGTACCCGCTCGGGGAGTTCCCCTACGCGCGGCTCGTCGAGGAGAACCGGCGGCGCACGCGCGCGGAGCCCGAGCTCGAGCTCGCCGACACGGGCGCGCTCGACCGCCACGCGGACGTGACCGTGGAATACGCGAAGGAGGGGCCCGAGGACATCCTCGTGAGGGTCGTGGTCGCGAATCGCGGCGACGCCCGGGCGGTCCTGCACGTGCTGCCGACGATCTGGTTCCGGAACACGTGGGCGTGGGGGCGCGGGGGAGAGGGGTACGGCAGGAAGCCCTCGCTGCGCCTCGACGGCGGGGAGGTCGTCGCGGAGCACGAGACGCTCGGCTCCTGCCGGCTCGCGGCCGACGGCCGTCCGGATTGGCTCTTCACCGAGAACGAGACGAACACGGAGCGGCTCTTCGGCGCGCCGAACGCCACGCCCTACGTGAAGGACGCGTTCCACGAGTACGTGGTGAAGGGCCGTCGCGAGGCGGTGAACTCGGCCCGCACGGGCACGAAGGCGGCGGCGCACTTCGTGCTCGACCTCGCGCCCGGCGGCGAGGCGGTCCTCCGCCTGCGCCTCCGCCGCGAGGGCGGGCCGGACGGCGAGACCTTCGGCGCCGCGTTCGAGAGGACCCTCGACCGCCGCATCGCGGAGGCCGACGAGTTCCACGCGGCGAAGGCGCCCGAGGGCGCGACCGCGGAGGAGCGGGCGGTGGCGCGCCAGGCGTACGCGGGCCTCGTGTGGTCGAAGCAGTTCTTCCACTACGTCGTGAAGGACTGGCTCGAGGGCGACCCGGCGCAGCCCGCACCCCCTTCGCAGCGGGCGACCGGCCGGAACGCCGAGTGGAAGCACCTCTACAACCGCGACGTCATCTCGATGCCCGACAAGTGGGAGTACCCCTGGTACGCGGCGTGGGACACGGCGTTCCACATGGTCGCCTTCGCGGCGATCGACCCCTCGTTCGCGAAGGAGCAGCTCCAGCTCTTCCTCCGCGAGTGGTACATGCACCCGAACGGCCAGCTCCCGGCCTACGAGTTCGCGCTCGGCGACGTGAACCCGCCCGTCCACGCGTGGGCGGTGTGGCGCGTCTACAAGCTGACCGGCCCGCGCGGGGCGCGCGACCGGGCCTTCCTCGAGCGGTGCTGCCAGAAGCTCCTCCTGAACTTCACCTGGTGGGTGAACCGGAAGGACGAGGACGGCCACAACCTCTTCTCGGGGGGGTTCCTGGGCCTCGACAACATCGGCGTCTTCGACCGCAGCCGGCCGCTCCCGACGGGCGGCCACCTCGAGCAGGCGGACGGCACGGCCTGGATGGCCTTCTACTGCGCGACGATGCTCGCCATCGCGCTCGAGCTCGCCTCCGAGAACCCGGTCTACGAGGACATGGCGAGCAAGTTCCTCGAGCACTTCGTGGCGATCGCCGACGCGATGAACTCCTTCGGCGGCTCGGGCCTCTGGGACGAGCAGGACGGCTTCTACTACGACCAGCTCCACCTCCACGGCCGACGCCATCCGCTGCGGGTGCGCTCCCTCGTCGGCCTCGTTCCGCTCTTCGCGGCGGACATCATCGAGGACGACGTGCTGGAACGGCTCCCGGGCTTCCGGAAGCGGCTCGCGTGGTTCCTCGCGAACCGCAAGGACCTCGCGAGACGCATCTCCTACATGGAGACGGCGGGAGAGGACGCGCACGGCCACCATCTCCTCGCGATCCCGTCGCGGGAGCGGCTCGAGCGGGTGCTGCGGTACCTCCTCGACGAGAACGAGTTCCTCTCGCCCCACGGCATCCGCTCCCTCTCGCGCGTCCACCGGGACAACCCGTTCACCGTCCACGTGAACGGCGACGAGCACCGGGTGGCGTACGTCCCGGGCGAGAGCGACTCGGGACTCTTCGGCGGCAACTCCAACTGGCGCGGGCCCGTCTGGATGCCGATGAACTACCTGATCGTCGAGGCGCTCCAGCGCTACCACCATTTCTACGGGGACGGCCTCAAGGTCGAGTTCCCGACCGGCTCGGGAAGGATGCTCGACCTCGGCGAGGTCGCCGGCGAGCTCTCCGCGCGTCTCGCGCGCATCTTCCTGCCCGGCGACGGAGGCCGCCGCCCGTGCCACGGCGACGACCGGCGCTTCGCCGAGGACCCGCGCTGGAGGGGTCTCGTGCTCTTCCACGAGTACTTCCACGGCGAGACGGGGCAGGGGCTGGGCGCGAGCCACCAGACCGGCTGGACCGCGCTCGTCACGCGGTTCCTGCGGATCCACGCGAACGCCCGCAGGAAGGGGATGGGGCCCGGGGAAGGGGGGCACGACCACCGCGATCACGGGGCGGCCCCCGGAGCCCCCCCGCATCACTCCCGCGCGGGCGCGACGGGCGACGCCTTCGGGCGCCATTGCACGAGGGTCACGCCGGCGACGACGAGCGCGGTGCCGAGCCAGTAGAGCGGCCCGAGGTCGAGCGCCTCCGCGGGCGCCTCGACGCCGAGCGCGGCGAGCGCCCACGCGAGGAGCGCGGTCGCGGCGGGCTGCGCGTTCGCGCAGATCGCGACCTCGACCGGCTCGAGATGCCGGAGCATCCGGTTCCAGAGGAGCATCATCACCGCGCTCGTGATCGCGGCGAG
>JAKLKT010000199.1 GCA_023150495.1 Planctomycetota bacterium | reverse complement strand
AAGCGCCTCTTCGTCTGCGCCGACGCTGCGCTCGCGGCCGTGCCGTTCGCCGCGCTGCCGGGCGCCAAGCCCGGGACCGCGCTCCTCGACGAGTTCGAGATCGTGCACCTCGAGATGGCGCAGGATCTCGTGCCGGTGGCGGCGTCGAAGCCCGGCACCGGGGCGCTCGTTGTCGGCGGCGTGGACTACGGGAAGTCGGAACTCCTCCCCTCCTCCGCGCCTCCTCCCCTCCTCGTGATGGTGGACCGCGCGCCCGGGGACGGGAAGCGCTGGGATCCGCTCCCGGGCACCGCGCGCGAGGCGGAGCTTCTGCACAAGCGCGTTCCCGGCGACCTGCTCTCCGGCGCGACGGCGACCGAGGGCCGGTTCCGCGAGCTCTGCCGCGGCAAGGAGGTGCTGCACCTCGCGACGCACGGGTACGTGCGGACGGACCGGCTCGCGCGGACGCTCGAGCTGCGCGGCGAGGCGGCGAGGTTCGACGCGGCGATGGAGCGGCAGGTGGCGGTCGGGACCGACCCGATGCTCCTCGCGGGGGTCGTGTTCGCGGGGGCGAACACGGGCGACGGCGGCGCGGGGGACGACGGGCTGCTCACGTCGGCGGAGGCGTCGTGGCTCAATCTCGACGGCGTGCGGGTCGCGGTGCTCTCGGCGTGCGAGACGGGGCGCGGGACCCCGGCGGCTGGCGAGGGGACGCTCGGGCTCGTGCGTGGGTTCCGGCTCGCTGGCGCCCGGACGGTCGTCGCGAGCCTCTGGAGGGTGGACGATGCCGCGACGGCGCTGCTCATGGAGAGGTTCTACGAGGGGCTCCTCGGGCGGGAGCTCACGCCGTCGGCGGCACTGCGCGAGGCGGCGTCGGCGGTGCGGGGGCACGAGGACCGGGACGGGAAGCGGCCCTACGCGGCGCCGCGGTATTGGGCGGCGTTCGTCGCGTACGGTTCCTGATCGAGCGTGAGGCTCGGAGTCGCAGGATCGGTTCGTGCGGCAGAACATGCTGACCGAGGTGCTGATCGCGCGCGAGGGCGGGCTCCTGAACGAGCCGGAGGTCGTCGCCGCGTGCCGCGAGGTGTTCGACCGCGTGGCCGCCGCGGTGCCGCCGGAGCACCGGCGCGACTTCCGGTACCACTTCCTCCTCACCGCGTCGCCCGACGTCAACGCCTACACGTACGGCGCGGGGCGCGTGCACTGCCACCTCGGGCTGCTCGCGCGGTGCCGCGACATGGCCGAGTTCGCGGGCGTGATGGCGCACGAGATCGGGCACAACAGCCACGACCACTTCGGCAAGACGCTCGGGCGATCCTCGATCGGGAGCACGTTCACGTCGCTCGGCGGTCTCGCGGGGCTGCCGGGGAGAAAGCTCACGGAGGGGCTCACGGGGCTCGTGGCGGTGCAGTTCACGCGCGGGCAGGAGCGGGAGGCGGACGACCGGGCGGTGGAGTACGCGCAGGCGGCGGCGATCGATCCGGACGGCCTCGCGCGGTTCTTCGAGGCCATGGAGAGGGACTTCGGGAGCGAGGGCGCGCAGTTCTTCAAGACGCACCCGCATCCGGAGAACCGGGTGCGCGCGATCCGGGACAGGATCGCGCCGTCCTTCGCGCCCTACGAGCGGTCGACCCCGCGGTTCGACAGGGCGCTCGCCCGGGCGCGGGAGATCCTGCCCTACTACACGCGGCTCGCCGAGGCGACGCGCAAGGAGGATCCGAAGGAGTGGCTCAAGGCCGCGGACGCGGGGGCGGCGGCACTTCCGCGGCACGCGATGTTCCACCTCTTCCGCGGCCTCGCGCTCGCGGAGCTCGACGACCTCGACGGGGCGCGGGCCGCGCTGCGGACGGCGACGTCGGTGAACCTCGGCAACTTCCTCGTGCCGTTCCTGTGGAGCGCGCTCGAGTTCCATGCGGAGGACTGGGCGGCGTCGGAGGAGGGGGCGACGGCGCTGCTCGAGATCATCCCGGTGATGCCGCACGGCTACTTCTTCCGCGGGATCGCGCGCATCAAGCAGGGCCGTGAGGCGGACGGCCGTAGCGACCTGGAGACGCTCCTCGCGCTGACGCCCGCGAAGGACCGCAAGCAGGTCCTCGACCAGATCCGCCAGTTCGTGGACTTCCAGGTCAACGGTTGACCTGCGCGGCGTCCGCAACCACGGCTCTGCCAAGGAGATGCGCCGGCTGAAGTGCGCCACCGCTGGCGCACCATCGACCACGCTCCGATCCGAGGAGGCCTGCGCCCTCGCGGATCCTGCCGCTTCCGCTGTCCGCCGCGCCCCCGCTTCGCCGGCGGTCAGCGCGGATAGGACGTCCCGCCGGGCGCGGGCCCGCCGGACCGGCACTCGGGGCACGACTCGAGGGCGCCGAAGCGATCGAACTCCCGGAGAATGCGCTCGGCGGATGTCCGATACCACTCCGACAGGTAGCGGCCGTGCATGTCCCGTGTCGTTCGTTGCCCCTTGCCGATCACGTCGTCGAGGCGCGCGAGCGCGTCGCGGGCGTACTCGACCTCGTGGATGCATCGCGTGTACACGCGATTGATCGTGGCCAGCTGCGACGGGTGGAGCGCGATGCGCCCGAAGAAGCCGGCCTGTCGCCCTTCGCGGGTCGTCAGCTCGAGGTCCTCCGAATCCGCGAGCGCAGGGTGGCCGCCCTGGATCGGGCGCTGCAGGCCGGCGGCGCGCGACGCGAGGACGGCCTCCCATCGCGCCGGCCACAGGAACCGCTTCTCGCACGCGAGCTCGGTGCAGAGGTCGCCCTCGCCGAGGCCGAGGACCTCGACCAGCGCGTCGGCCCGGGCGAGCTCGCGCATGTTCGTGATCCCTTCGGCCGTCTCGACGAGGAGCTGCACGCCTCCCGGAAAGCCGAGGCGGCGAAGGCGTGCGCATGCCTCGGCGACCTCGCTCGCGCGCCGCGCCTTCGGGATGCGGATGCCGGTGATGGGCAGGGACGCCGCGGCGTCGAGGTCCTCCGCGGCGAACCCGGTGTCCAGCGGGTTGATGCGGACGTACAGCGGCTTGCGGCAGGGCGAGGTCAGGAACCCGACGAGGTTCCGGCGGCCTTCGGGCTTCCGCTCCACCGCGACGCCGTCCTCGAGGTCGAGGATGATCGCGTCCGCCTCGCCCGCGAGCGCCTTGTCGAACAGGTCGAGCTTCGTGGCGGGGACGTACAGGTAGCTGCGACACATCGGCAGCTTCCACTTCCTCGCCGCGACTGCTTCCTTCTCCTCCACGGCCTGCTCCAGTCTCGAGCCCTACAGCGGGTCCCCGTCCTCCCGGCGTCGGCGGAAGAACTCGGCGACCGCCCGATGCAGCGCGTGCTTCGGGGTGGCCCAGCGCCACAGCCCCGTCTGCGGATCGACCGCGATGTCGGTCCCGGGATCGAATCCGTGCTCCTCGGCCACCTGGTGCCGGACGCGATGCTGCCGGTCCTCCAGGGTGCCGTGCCACAGGTGGAGCAGGTCCCCCTCGACGAGGCCCACTCGCCCGGCGACGTCCGCGGCGACCCCGTCGGCCCACGCGAGGTAGTGGCTCCGCTGCTGCGGCGTGCGCAGCCACGCCTGCTCGGCCCCGCGATGCTGGCCGAACACGGTGCACGCGAACGCGCGATCGCCGGCGCCGAAGATGCAGGCGTCGTAGAAGCCGTGCCGCTCGAGCAGCTCCCGGCGGCCCGCCCAGGCGAGCCCCGCGAGCCGGTCGCGGCGCGGAGCGCCGGGGGCGAGCTTCCCCCACAGCTGCCGGTACCGATCGCCCTCGTCCCGCAGCTGCCGATCCAGGTGGACGAGGGACGGCGCCGTGTCCTCTTCGGCCGCGTCGGGCCCCAGATAGACGCAGCGGCTGAAGAGCTGGACGACGTCATGGGTCTCGAGCTCCCGGACCGCGGCAGCCGACCAGCCGGGCGTCCGGAACATGACGTCGCAGTCGAGCCACGCCACCCGATCGACGTGGTCCGGAAGCGCACGCAGGGCGATGTTGAGCAGCCGCTCCTTCTGCCACATCAGATCGGGCGACGAGAGCCGGACGAGGGTCTCCGCATCCGTCTCGTCGAGCTCGAAGCGGCCGGTCGCCGACCACTCGACCGAGAGCAGCGGGATCTCGAGGGCGGCGCGGAACTCCCGGTAGTTGGCGCGCCGCCGGCCGAAGCCGAACGGGTTGAAGTAGCTCGTGATGCCCCAGAACCGCGAAGCGGTCGCGGCTCGAGGCATGACGGTCATCGCGGCGCATCCTAGTCGGGGGGTTCGTCCGCGTCTACTCGCGCAGGACGCTGCACGGCGGGTCGCCCCGGACGAGGCGGAATCCCGCAACGCAGGCCGTCCGGACGGCCCGCGTTGCACTCGCCGTCGGCCGCGGGAGCGCTGGTCCCGACCGACGCGGCGAAGCCGGGGATCGCGCGCGGGGGGGCTACGGCGCACCGCCGCGAGGGCGTACCGGGGGAGGAGCGCGAGGAGGGGGCGCCCGCGCACGAAGGGCCGGGGGAGCGCATGCGAAGTAGCGACCCATGCGAGGACGCGCTTCAAGTGCAAGGCTCGGACGCCGGGCCTGCCCGAGCGGCGTGGCGCGGCCGGCCGCCACACGTCGGCAATCCGCGCGCGCGACCGCGCGGTGGGTGGAAGTGCGGTCACGCAGGTCCCGCGGCGTTGCCGCCGGCCGTGGACGCCATCCGGCGGGCCCTCGGCGGACGCACGCCCGCGACATCGAGGATCTGGGCCGGAGGTCTAGAATCCGCCGGCGTCAGCGGCTGCTGTGAAAGGAGCCATCCGATGAGAGCGAACCGATGCGTGCTGCTCGCGTTCCTGGCGTTCGCGCCTGTCGTCCGCGCCGAGGACGTGACCGAGGCCGAGGCTCTGGCGATCGGGACGGATGCGTACATCTACGGCTATCCGCTGGTGACGATGGAGATGACGCGGCGCGTGATGACGTCCGTGCCCGCGCCCGACCTCAAGGTGCTGCGCGCGCCGATGGGGCAGTTCATCAAGGCCCGCGCCTATCCCGACGCGTCCTACCGCGACGTCACGGCTCCCAACGCCGACACCCTCTACTCCGTGGCGTGGCTCGACGTCTCGAAGGAGCCGCACGTGCTCGCCCTGCCGGACATGGGCGACCGCTACTACCTGATGCCGATGCTCAGCGGCTGGACCGACGTCTTCGCCTCGCCCGGGAAGCGGACGACGGGCGGGAAGGCCGCGAACTACCTGATCGCCGGCCCCGGCTGGTCGGGCACCGCGCCCGCGGGCATGACCGTGCTCCGGTCGCCTACGGCGATCGTGTGGGTGCTCGGGCGCACCTACTGCACCGGGACGCCGGAGGATTTCGCGGCGGTCCACGCCCTCATGGACCAGTACTCGCTCACGCCCCTGAGCGCCTTCGGCAAGCCCTACACCCCGCCGGCGAGCGTCCCGGTGGACCCGTCCGTGAACGCGAAGACGGCGCCGCGCGAACAGGTGGACGGCATGGACGCGGCCCGGTACTTCCGGCTCCTCGCCGCGCTGATGGAGGAGAACCCGCCCGCCGCCGCCGACGCGCCGCTCCTCGCGCGGATGGCCAGGGTCGGCATCGTCCCCGGCAAGGACTTCGATCTCTCCAAGCTCGATCCCGCCGTGGCCGCGGGCCTCGCGAAGTCGTGCAAGGCGGGCCTCGAGAGGATCCTCGTGGCGACGAAGCATCCCGGCAAGGAGGTGAACGGGTGGCAGTTCACGTTCACCGGCGACTACGGCACCGAGTACCTCTTCCGCGCGGCGGTCACGCTCGTGGGCCTCGGCGCGAACCTCGCCAAGGACGCGTGCTACCCGATGACGTCGGTGGACTCCGACGGCAAGGCCCTCGACGGCGCGCAGCGCTACACGATCCGGTTCGAGAAGGGCCACATGCCGCCCGTGAACGGCTTCTGGTCGCTCACGATGTACGACGCCGACTACTTCTTCGTCGCGAACCGGCTCAGTCGCTACACGCTCAGCGCGCGTAACGCCTTCCGGACGGAACCCGACGGCTCGGTGGAGCTGTACATCCAGCGGGAGTCGCCCGGGGCGGACAAGGAGGCCAACTGGCTCCCGGCCCCCGCAGGGCCCTTCCACCTGATGCTCAGGCTCTACTGGCCGCAGGAATCGTTCCTCGGCGGCTCCTGGGCGCCGCCCGCGGTCCGGCGCGTGATCGCCCAGTAGCGCGGTCAGCGCGCCGCACCAGCGCGTCGACGGGATGCGGTGGAGTCGAAGGCGCGCCTGCGATGCCGCCCGGCCGCGGATCGGATCATGCCCGCTCCGCGAGCCGCGCCAGCGCGCCCGGCAGGTCCGGCTTGTCCGTGAGCACCCCGAGCAGCGGGTCCTTCCTCTTCCGCCCGAGCCGAGCGGGCACCGTCCTGATCGTGAAGCGTGACGGGTCGAGCCGAGCCGTCACCTCGCTCCACGAAAGCGGCGTCGAGACCGGCGCGCCCGGCAGCGGCCGCACGCTGTACGGCCCCACGAGCAGCTTGCCGTGGCCGTTCTGCAGATAATCAAGGTAGACGCGACCCTCGCGCTTCGAGATCACGCGCTCCGTCGTCGCGATCGCGGGCACCCGCTTCTCGATCGCGCGCGCGAGCACCTCGCCGAGCGTCCGCGACTGCTCGTACGTGCACTGCCCGCCGAGCGGAAGGAGCACGTGGATCCCCGTCGATCCGCTCGTCTTCACGTACGGCTTAAGCCCGATCTCCTCGCACAGCTTCCGCGCGGCCAGGGCAACCTTCACGACGTCCGTGAATGGCGCGCCCTTCGGGTCGAGATCGAGGATGCACCAGTCCGGCCGCGCGAGGTCCGTGATGCGGCTCGACCAGACGTGCAGGGGGATCGTGCCGAGGTTCGCGAGGAACGCGATCGACTCCTCGTCATCGCAGAGGAAGTACTCGATCTCGCGCTTCGTCTCCTCGGTCCAGATCTTCTCCGTGCGCACCCACTCCGGCGTCCACGGCGGCGCGTCCTTCTGGAAGAACGACTTCCCCTCGATCCCGTCGGGGAATCGCGTGAGCACGACGGGGCGGTCCTTCAGGTACGGGAGCAGCCACGGCGCGACGGCGCGGTAGTAGGCGACGAGATCGCCCTTCGTGTACCGCTCCTTCGGCCAGAAGACCTTCTCCGCGTGGGTTCGCCGCGCGCAACGGGCGCCACGCACTCCTGCGGGCGCTTGTCGTCCCGCATCCGCAAAAACGCCGGCTGGCGCAGGAGCCCGTCCGACGTCCTCTCCTTGAAGCGCACGTCGCACACGAGGTCCGGGCGCACCCAGCGGTTGCCGCGCCCCTTCGGCACGGCGCAGGCCGGCTCCTTCACCTCGATCTTCCCGAGCTCCTCGCGTAGCCCCTTCAGCTGGCGGTCCGTGAACCCCGTGCCCACGCGGCCCACGTACGTGAGCTCGCCGCCCGCGTAGGCGCCCAGGTGCAGCGCGCCGAGGCCCGCGCGCGAGCCCTGCGGCGCCGTCCACCCGACGACCACGAAGTCGCCCGTGAGATCCGCCTTGAGCTTCAGCCAGAGCGGCCACCGGCCTGGCTTGTACGGCGAGTCCCCTCGCTTCGCCATCGCCCCCTCGAGCCCCTTCGCGACGACCGCGCGCAGGAACTCCTCCCCGCGCCCCTCCACATGGTCCGAATAGCGCAGGAAGCCCTTCGGCGGGAGCACCGCCTTCAGGAGCCGCTTGCGTTCGACGAGCGGGAGCGGCCTCAGGTCGTACCCCTCCGCCTCGAGCAGGTCGAACGCGTAGAAGACGACCGGGCTCTCGACCGACGCGCGCTCGATGTCGAGCGCTCGCGTGAGCTTGCTGCGCTGCTGGAGCCGCTGGAACTCCGGCAGCCCCTTCGGGTCGAGGACGCAGATCTCGCCGTCGAGGAGCAGCGACTCGTACGGCAGCGCGCGCACCGCGCGCGCGATCTCGGGGTAGAGCTTCGTCGCGTCGCGGCCGCTCCGGTAGAAGAGGCCCTTCTTCGTCGCGAGGAGACGGAAGCCGTCGTACTTGAGCTCGAAGATCCAGTCCTTGCCGGTGGGGGGCTTTTCCGCAGTCTCCGCGAGCATCGGCTCGGGCTTGCCCGCGCGCTTCTTCGCGCCGAGCTTCTCGAGTTCGGCCGCGAGCTTCTCCGAGCGCTTGCTGCCGTCGCGCATCTCGTCGAGCGAGAGCCCCGAGAGCACCGACTCCTCGGGCCACGTGTCGCCCGCCCACGCGTCGGGCTTCTTCACGAGCAGCCACTGGCGTTCGTCCTTGCCCGCGCGGAAGAGCGTCCACACGCCCCCGAGCTTCTGGCCGCGAAGCTCGAAGAGCAGCTTCCCCTTCCCGAGACCCATCCCCATCTCTTCCAGGGGGACGTACGAGCCGATGTCCCAGACGATCACTTCGCCCGCGCCGTAGTTGCCCTCCGGGATCGATCCCTCGAAGTCCGCGTACTCGACCGGGTGGTCCTCGACCTTCATCGCGAGCCGCTTCGTCGCGGGGTCGGACGACGGCCCCTTCGGGACGGCCCACGAGAGGAGCACGCCCTTCCACTCGAGCCGCAGGTCGTAGTGGAGGCTCGTCGCCGCGTGCTTCTGCACGACAAAGAGATGCGGCCGGGCCGCCGCCGCGCCGCCGAACGGCTCTGGCGTGGCCCCGGCCTTGCGCTTCCTGCGGTACTCCTCGAGGGGCATGGACTTTCCGGCCGGACCGGGCGATATGGTACGTTGACGCGACGACTCCGTAGACTCTCGCTGCTCCTAGGGAGGCCGTGCATGCGATTCATCCGCGGGCTCGTCGTCGCGCTCCTGCTGCCCGGAAGTCCGTCGTGGGCCGTGCCCGACGAACCCATACCCGAGCCCTCCGCGAAGGAGGAGGTCCCGGACTGGAAGCGCGAGGCCGAGGATCTTGAGGCGCGTGCGGCGAAGGCAGAGGAGAAGCAGGACCTCGCGACCGCCCTCGAACTCCGCCAAGCCGCGGTGAAGGTCCTTCGCGAGAAACACCCCGAGTCGCCAGAGATGGCATCGGCCCTGAGCCAGGCCGCTTCTACGCTGTGTCCGCTGAGCCGCGAGGCCGAGGCGCTCCCGCTCTACAAGGAGTCGCTCGCAATGTGCCGGCGGATCTTCAATGGCGACCATGTCTACGTAGCCGGGGGCCTCGGCAACCTTGCCTTGACGCTTAGTTCGCTTGGCCGTGCTGCCGAGGCGCTCCCCCTCCACGAAGAGTCGCTCGCGATGCTTCGGCGGCTCTTCAGGGGCGACCACGCCAAGGTGGCGGAAAGCCTCGGCAACCTCGCCAACACCCTCCGGGTGCTGGGCCGCGCGGCCGAGGCGCTCCCGCTCTTGGATGAGTCGCTCGCGATGAGGCGGCGGCTTTTCAAGGGCGACCACCGTGCCGTGGCCACAAGCCTCGACAACCTCGCCTCCGTGCTCAAGTCGCT
>JAKLKT010000198.1 GCA_023150495.1 Planctomycetota bacterium | reverse complement strand
TGGCTCGATCGGTTACTCGGCGACAGCCTCCGGCAGGCGTCTCGACGGCGTCGTCCTGAAGACCCTTTCCTGGAGCGTAGCCCCCCTTGCGATCGACCACGTGTCCTCCTCGTACTTCGAGGATCGGACCGCGTTTCCGGCAAACTCGGTCACATTCGATTGCGCGTTGATCATGCGCAACGTCGCGCACGAATGGCAGGCAGGCGCGCCCATGTACATCTGACCTGCCGGCTAACAAGCCGCTGCAGCCGACGAGCGGCGGGCACGCGAGTGGCGGAGGCGGTAGCATGGGGAGCGCCGCTCGCGGCTGAGCGGCAAGTCGTTAGGCGACTGATCGAGCGGCTCCCTCCATGGAACTTCATGTCCGCGACGTTCAGCAGGCCGAGGAAGCGCTCGAATCGCTCAACCGACTCCACGACGGGTTCATCAAGCGCCTTCTCCTAGAGTCAGGCGACAGCTTCGATGTGGCGGGGTCCCAACACTGCACCGGCGACCTGAGCGTCGTCATCCTCTTCGCCCACTACAACTTCGCGGGTGAGCGTCGGCCTTCTACCCAGGCGGTCGAGGCTACCTTTGTGGGGGTGAAGGACCTTGAGCTCTCCTTGGGCGGGCGCAATGTGGAGTGGAACGTATATGACTTCTCGGTGCGGGAGGAGACGCGCACCTCAGATCTCGGCGAGCGCGAGCCCTGCCTAGCGGCGTACCTCGTGGCACCGCGTCTGTCGCCCGCGGGTGAGTGGTCCACGCGACAGTGCAGGTTGTTCACCTTCCGCGAGGCTGTCTTTCGCGATGTCCACGTCGCCTAACAAGCCGCTGCAGCCGACGAGCGGCGGGCGCGCGAGGGGAGAAAGCGGTAGCATGGGGAGCGCCGCTCGCGGCTGAGCGGCAAGACGTTAGGCGCATGCAGGCGACCGCGCTGGAAGAGGCGATCCTCAAGTGGATAGCTGGTCGCCAACCGTCACTGCGTGCGCGACTTTGCAGCGCGCAGGTCGTCGATCGTGAGCACACCGGCGCCGGGTTCTACGTCTACCTATCGCCCGACAAGGAACGCGACTGGGACCATCCGCCTGTCTACGGCCCAGTGATCGAGTCCGCCCAGCTGGACAGCGGCGGCGGCTGCATTCTCTGGTTCTCCGGCGGCGAGCCGCATTGTCTCGAGATCTATGCATTCGGGAACGACTTCCCCGAAGTGCTCGACCGATTCCGACTCTCCGACCGCGGCAGCGCCTAACAAGCCGCTGCAGCCGACGAGCGGCGGGCGCGCCAAGAGAGATTGCGGTAGCATGGGGCACGCCGCTCGCGGCCGAGCGGCAAGACGTTATGCGGCAAAGGGATTGGTGGCATTGGGTTGCACGAAGCGACGACAAGCGAATTGACTTTCCGATCACCTACAAGAGTGAAACATGATGAATCGATACAAACTGGGCAAGTGGATCATGAGCTTCGTGCTGGTGGCCGGAGCAGCTGTGTCGACAGCCGTCGACTGGAACACCAGTCACCTGTTCAATCCCGCCTGGCATCCGCATGCGCGCTTTCATGATGCACTCTTCTTGCTGATCCTTGATGCTGTGAGCTTGATCGCCTTGTGGCTGCTATGGCGACAGAGCAAAGAGCCGGAAATCGGCCTAAAGGTGGCGGCCTTGTTCGCCGCCGCTGTCTGGACGCCATTTTTCTATATCGAGGCGTTGATTCCCGGCACGAGCCTGCTGGCAGCCGATGATGTTCCGGTCCTGAAGGCGGGGGGCATGACCTTCGCCCCAAATCTCATCGTTGCTGCCGTGCTGCTCCTGCTGACGATCATTGCTTACTGGCTGGCCCGCGAAGGGCACAGCCGTGCGCAGTAGTATGCAAGTAATCCCGCATAACAACGACATGCAGCGGACGGCGCTGTGCGCCGCCGCTGATGCCGAGCGCTGGGCCCAACGATGAGGCGCTCTCGAAAGATCTTGATCGCGGTCCTGTACGCCGCGACTCTCGTCATCGCGCCGATGGTCTACCACTGGCGTCCGCTGGTTTCGTCGCTCGCGCTGCACGCTACCTACGAACAGGGGCAGTCCGGTCCTCGCGATGCCCGCGTCTACCGGATGCTCTTCCGCGGCGTTGTCTTCGTTGAACTCCCGGAGGACATCGAAGGGTGGGGCCGCTGGTTCGTGGTGGACCTGTGGTCGCGACGCGTGTTCTTCCCGACGCGAGAACCGGATCGCACCCCGTATCTCCACTACAACCACGACATGAACCTCGGGGTGGCCGTCGACAACACGCAGAAACACGACGACCTCTGGACGGTCACTTGGGGCGATGGTGAAGCCAGTTGGTCCTACGGGCATATCACCGTCCGACTGCGAGGGGCGTAGGCCTGTCTCTGTCGAAGCGGTTCTTGAGGCCGCGGAGAAGGAGTGACGGCGCAGGCTGCGCCGCCGCCCAGCAACCCGCTGCAGCCGACGAGCGGCGGGCGGACGACGGGCGGCCGCGGTAGCATGGGTGGCGCCGCCCGCACCCGAGCGGCAGGCCGTCAGGCGGATCTTCGAATCATGAGCAATTCTCAGCCGAGCACCCAGTCCGCGGTGGCGCGACGATCGGCGGAGGCCCAGTTGCGTGGGCTTGTCGCCAAGTTCGCGCCCGTGCATCAACGGCTCGTGGGCGAGGCGCGGCGGTGGCTGAGAAAGCGCCTGCCCACCGCCCATGAGGTGGTGTACGAGTACCGCGACTGCTTCGTCATCAGCTGTTCACCGAACGAGCGCGGATACGAGGCGGTTCTTGCGATCCGCGCGAGCGCGGACGGCGTGAGGCTGTACTTCAACCGTGGCAAGGGATTGCCGGATCCCGCGAAGCTACTGCGCGGGGCTGGCGCCCAGACGCGCTGGATTCCCCTGAAGGGCGCGTCCACACTCGCGCGTCCGGAGGTCGCGAGCCTGGTCGACGAGGTGATCGCTCGCAATCGCGTCCCGTTCGCGCGCACCGGCCGCGGGCCGGTGGTCATTCGTTCGGTATCGGCCAGGCAGCGTCGGCGGCGTCGCCCCGCCGCTGCAGCCGACGCGCGGCGGGCGCGCGAGCGCCGGAGGCGGTAGCATGGCGCTCGCGGCCGAGTCGTGACGAGGGCAAGCGCAAGGAACGTGCCATGGGAAGGATCATCTACCGCGAGTTCCTGGGAAGTCGGCTCGTGCTCACGGCCCTCTTCCTGTGCGGCATCGGGATCCCGCTGGCGGTCATCTACGTCCTCGAGTACACGATCACCGTGGAAGAGGACGTCGAGTCTCCGAGCGATTACGTCGCTTCCTGGCGGGCAAGGAGGCCGGACGCACGATGACGCAGCGCGGCCACCTGGCACGCCGCAGCCGCCGCGCGGCGGGCGCGATCCCGGCGACCACGGATGCCGCGTGGGCGCCGGTCGTCGCGTCGCTCGAGCGGGCGATGCGCGCCGGCGCCGTGCTCACGATCGCGAGCTGCTTCACGAGGCTCTGACTGGCCGGGCGCCCGCCTTCCTCGCGGTGTTTGGGGGGGTGCGGGGGCCTTTGCGGGACGGCCGATCGAAGGTTCGCGACGCGCGGCCGCAGCTGGGGCATCCTATGCGCATGGTTGCCCCCGAAGCCCCCCCTGATCCGGACGCGCTGAAGGCGCTCCTCAGAGGACCCGTGTTCCTGCCCGGCAGCGCCGGGTACGAGGAGTCGCGGTCCCTCTGGAACGCGATGATCGACCGGAGGCCGCTTGCCGTCGCGCGCTGCCTCGGCGCGGCGGACGTGATCGCCGCCGTGAAGTTCGCCCGCGAGCGGGACCTGCTCCTCTGCATGAAGGGGGGCGGGCACAACATCGCGGGCCTCGCCGTGGCCGACGGCGCGCTCCTGCTCGACCTGTCGCTCATGCGCGGCGTGTGGGTCGATCCGCGCGCGAGGGTCGCGCGCGCGCAGGCGGGCTGCCTCCTCGGCGACGTGGACCGCGAGACGCAGGTGCACGGGCTCGCCGCCGTGCTCGGCTTCGTCTCCGCGACGGGGATCGCCGGGCTCACGCTCGGCGGCGGCTTCGGCTACCTGACGCGGCGGTTCGGCTGGACGTCGGACAACGTGCTCGGGATGGATGTCGTGACGGCCGACGGCCGCCTCGTGCGCGCGAGCGAGGGGGAGAACCCGGATCTCTTCTGGGGGCTCCGCGGCGGCGGCGGGAACTTCGGCGTCGTCACCGGCATCGACTACGCGCTGTTCGATGTCGGCCCCGAGGTCGTCGGCGGCCTCGTCGCGTGGCCCGCGAGCGAGGCGCCGGAGGTCCTCGGGCTCTACCGTGCGGTCGCGGAGGCGGCGCCGGCCGAGCTGACGCTCGTCGCGCTCATGCGGATGGCGCCGCCCGCGCCGTGGCTCCCGAAGGGGATCCACGGCAAGCCGATCGTCGCGCTGCTCGCGTGCTACAGCGGCGACCCGGCGGAGGGGGAGCGGGTCGTCGCGCCGATCAAGGCGTTCGGGAAGCCCGTCGGCGACATCCTCGTGCGACGGCCCTACGCGCAGCTGCAGGCGCTCCTCGACGCGACGCAGCCGAAGGGCCGGCGCTACTACTGGAAGAGCGAATACCTGCCGCGCATCGAGCCCGCGCTGTGCGCGAAGTTCACGGAGCACGCGGCGCGGATCGCCTCGCCGCACTCGGCGGTGATCCTCTTCCAGATCGGCGGCGCGCTGAACCGGCTGCCCGCGGAGCACTCGCCGGTCGGCAACCGCGACGCGCGCTACGTGCTGAACGTGGCGGGGTCGTGGGAGAGGGCGGAGGACGACGCGCGGAACACCGAGTGGGCGCGCGCGGCGTGGAGCGACATGCGGCCGTTCGGGACGGGCGGCACGTACCTGAACTTCCTGACGGAGGACGAGGGCCACGCGCGCACGGAGGCGGCGCTGGGCAGGAGCCTCGAGCGCCTCTCCCGGTCGAAGGCGAAGTGGGACCCGGAGAACGTCTTCCGCACGAACAAGAACATCAGGCCGGCGTGAGCGGATCGCCAGATGAACTTCGCGAGACGGGTCTTCTTCTGGTCCGGGATCTACGGCATCCTCGTCCTCCTCCCGATGTACTTCCTCGAAGCGCGCCTCGGGCGCGACTTCCCGCCGCCGACGAGCCGCCCGGAGCAGTACTACGCGCTCCTCGGCGTCGCGCTCGCGTGGCAGCTCGCGTTCCTCGTCATCGCGCGGGACCCGGCCCGTTACCGCCCGCTCATGCTGCCCGCCGTCGCGGAGAAGTGGCTCGCCGGGGGCGCCGCCCTCTGGCTCCTCGCGACGGGCCGCATCGACGCCACGGCCGGCGCGCCGTTCGCGCGGTCGCCCGCCGCGAGCGCGTGATAGGGAGGGGGCGCGGGGGCCGGGCCGCGACGGCGCGCGGCTCCGTGGTTGCGCGGCGGTACGATCCGGCCATGGCCAGGGACAGGACCCGCTTCCACTTGGCGGTCGTCGCCCTCGCCGCCGCCTGCTCGAGGGAGCAGCCCGCGCCCGTGAACGCCCCCGACCACCGTCCTCTCGCGCGCGCCTTCGCGGAGGCGCTCGCCGCGCGCGACTACGCGAGCGCCCACGCGATGATGGCCGCGGAGCTCCGCAAGCGGATGACGGTCGACCGCCTGCGGGCCGCCTTCGAGGCGATCGTGCCCCCCGACGGGGGCCCCGTCGGGCCCATCGAGGTGGGGGAGACGATGACGGCCTGGCCGGAGCGCCAGCCGTCCGACCTCGGCTGGGCCTACGTCAGCATCGGCGGCGAGACCTTCAGCGAGGCCCTCACCGTCGTCGTCGCGCTGGAGAAGGGCGAAGCGAGGGTCCGCGACGTCCAGTTCGGCCGCCCCTGAGGCCGCTGCCGCCGCCGTCCGGCGGGCGCGCGGGCGGCGCGCGCGATAGCATGAGGCCCGCCGCCGCCGGCGGCATGATGTCGGAGCATCCCGGGGTGTCGAGCCGCTGAACATGGACGACCTCGTCAACGGGCTCGTCTTCTACGTCGTGTTCCTCTACTCCACGACGCTGCACGAGGCCGCGCACGCGTGGGCGGCCCTCCGGGGCGGCGACCCGACGGCCTATCTCGGGGGCCAGGTCTCCCTCGACCCCCGCTCCCACATCCGCCGGGAACCCATCGGCATGGTGGTCCTCCCGCTCATCTCCGTCCTCGTGTCGGGGTGGCCGCTGGGCTTCGCCAGCGCGCCCTACGACCCGCGGTGGGCCGAGCGACATCCCCGCCGTGCCGCCTGGATGGCGCTGGCCGGCCCCGGGGCCAACCTCCTGCTCGTCCTCTGCGCGGGCATCCTCGTCAACGTCGGCGTGCTCGCCGGGGTGTTCTACCCCCCCGAGCGCGTCGGATTCGCGGATGTGACCGCGGCAACCGCCGGAGTCGAGAGCGTGTGGCACTCGGTCGGGTATCTCATCGGCAGCGTCTTCGCGCTCAACCTGCTCCTCGCGGTGTTCAACCTGCTGCCCCTGCCGCCCCTGGACGGCAGCGGCGCCCTCGTCCTCCTGCTCCCCGACCGCCTCGTGCCGAAGTACCAGCGCGCGCTCTGGAGCACTCCGGAGCTCGGGCTCGTGGGCATCTTCGTCGCCTGGCAGGTCTTCGACTTCTTCTTCGACCCGGCATTCACCATCGCGCTGAACGCGCTCTACTTCGCGTTCGGCGCCTCGTACTCGTAGGGAGGCCCATCGCGATGCCTGAAGGAGAATCGAAGCGAGAGGCGAAGAGCGGGCGCTCGCCGGGCGGCGGCCCCGTCGCCGCGTACTCGGAGGCGCAGGCACCGCCGTTCCGCGCGATCTGCGAGACGCTCCGCGGCCTCATCACGAGGGCCATGCCCGAAGCGACGTCCAAGGTCTGGCACGGCAGCCCCGTCTGGTTCATCGGCGAGAACCCCGTCGTCGGCTACACCGCGACCGCGAAGGCCGTCAACCTCCTCTTCTGGAACGGCCGGGCGTTCGACGACCCGCTCCTCGATCCCGTCGGCAAGTACAGCGCGGCCCAGGCGACGTTCTCCGTGCCGCCGGACCCGAAGTTGATCCGCGGCTGGCTCCGGAAGGCCAAGTCGGACGTCTTCGACTCGAAGGGGTTCTTCAAGGAGCTGCGCGAGCGCCGCCGGGGCGATCGCGGCCCTACAGCTTCAGCTCGTCGAAGACCGCGGCGGCGAGCGCGTCCTTCGTGATCCTGCCGAGCGGGCGCGCGGGGCCCTCGCGGCGCACCAGCGTGAACTCCGCCTCCGGCGCCGCCTGCGCCGCCGGGGCGTTCAGCACGCAGAAGTCCGCGTTCTTCGTCACGAGCTTCTTCCGCGCGTTCTTCTCGCCCTCGTCCGTCTCGAGCGCGAAGATCACGCACGGCTTCGCCCCGCGCCGCGCGCCGACCTCGGCCGCGATGTCGGGGTTCTCCGCGAGCTCGATCACCATCCGGCCGCCGCGCTTCATCTTCTTGTCCGAGAGCGCCACCGGCCGGTAGTCCGACACCGCCGCCGCGCAGATGATCACGTCCGCGCGCGGCAGGAGGTCGAGCACCGCCTGCCGCATCTCGAGCGCCGTCTCCACCCGGATCAGCTGCACGCCCGGCGGCGGCGGCTCCGGCACCGGCCCGAGCACGAGCACCGCCTCGTGGCCGCGCCTCATCGCCTCGCGGCAGAGCGCGAAGCCCATGATGCCCGTGGACCGGTTCGAGAGGAACCGGACCGGGTCCAGCGGCTCGCGGGTCGGGCCCGCGGTGATGAGGATCCTCACAGCAGCTCGCGCACGGCGGCGAGGATCGTGTCGGTCGCGGCGAGCCGGCCCTTGCCGTAGTCGCCGCACGCGAGGATCCCCTCGTCCGGCTCGATCACCTTCACGCCGCGCTTCCGCAGGAGCGCGATGTTCTCGCGCACGACGGCGTGCTCCCACATCCGCACGTTCATGGCCGGGGCGACGAGCACCGGGCACGTCACGGACAGGTACGTGGTCGAGACGATGTCGTCCGCGATCCCGTGCGCCATCTTCCCGATCGCGTTCGCGGTCGCCGGCGCGACGAGGAAGAGGTCCGCCTCGTCGCCGAGCGCGAGGTGCTCGGGCCGGTCGGCGAGGTCGCCGATGTTGTCGTCCGTGATCACGGGCTTCCCCGTGAGCGTCGTGAACGTGAGCTCGCCCACGAACTGGCGCGCCCAGCGCGACATCACCACGCGGCAGTCGATGCGCTCCTTCCTGAGGGCGGAAGCGAGCTCGGCCGCGCGGAACGCCGCGATCGAGCCCGTGACGCCGAGGACGACGGTCTTCGCCACGGCGGGAATTGTAGCGGGGGGGCTCCGGGGGCCGAAGGGGTGCCTGTTAGGCTTCGCTCTGTGAGGTGGCTCGACCGGCTCGCGTTCCCGCTCCGCAGGCGCATTCCCGCCTTCCGCGAGGAGCGCTGGCTCGGCCGCGGCGCGATCCGCGCGCGGGCCTATGCGCAGCTCCTCCCGCTCGTCTTCCGCTCGCCGTCCACCGCCCGCCTCTGCCTCCGCGTCGTGCCGCGCCACACGATGATCGCGCCGAAGCTCCTCTTCGCGATGCACGATCTCGCGAAGGCGTGCCGCGGCGTCCCGGGCGACATCGTCGAGTGCGGCGTCTGGAACGGGGGCTCGCTCGCGCTGCTCGCCAGCGCGCTGGGCGGCGCGCGCGACGCGTGGGCGTTCGACTCCTTCGAGGGGCTGCCCGAGCCGACGGAGAAGGACCCCGAGATCGTCCGCGCGCACTGGTACCGCGGCTGGAACGCGGGCAGCCCTGCGCTGGTCGCGGAGGCGTGGTCGCGCTGCGGCCTCGCGCCCGAGCGTCTGCACGTCGTCCCCGGGTGGTTCGCGGACACGTTCCCGCGATCGGAGATCCCGACCGTCGCGGTCCTTCACATCGACGCCGACTGGCACGATCCCGTGCTCCTCTGCCTCGAGCGGTGGTACGACCGCGTGTCGGAGGGCGGCGCCGTGATCCTCAACGACTGGAACCTCTACGCGGGCGCGGACAGGGCCGTCGCGGACTTCCTCGCGCGCCGCGCGCCCGGGACCGAGGTCCGGCCCCTGTCCAGGGTCGGGGGCTACTTCCGGAAGCCCGGCTGACCCCGGTCTTCCGTTCGGGTGTACCCTTGGGCGCGGATGGCGAAGGGCGTTTCGAAGGCCGCGGCGACGCCGTACTACCGGCGGAGATCCACCTGCGACGAGTACGTGGCGTTCCACTACCCGGAGCGGGATCCGCTGCCCGACTTCCTCGGCCCCCGGAGCCCCCCCCTTTCGGAACGGTATCCGTTCGCGGTGCGGAAGCTGTGGAAGCCCGCCCGCCGCGCCCTCGACGTCGGCTGCGCCGTCGGCCGGATCGCGTGCGACCTCGCGCGCGACCACGGGTTCGCGGTCGGCATCGATCTCTCGCGCGAGCTGCTCGAGGCCGGGAGGGGTCGCGGCGCCGCGCGCCTCGCCCGCGCGGATGCGCTCGCGCTCCCGTTCCCGGACGGCTCGTTCGACACCGTCGTCGCCCTGAACCTCATCGACCGCGTGCCCGATCCGGCGCGCGCGCTCGCCGAGGCCGCCCGCGTCACCGCGAAGGGCGGCCTCCTCCTCGTCGGCTCGCCCTACACGTGGAAGGAGGAGTTCACGCCGCGCGCGCGCTGGCTCGGCCGCGTCGGCGACGGCGGTGCCGAGGTGCGCGAGCGCCTCGGGCGCGGTTTCGTCCGCGAAGCCGAGACCGAGATGCTCTTCTTCATCCCGCACCACGCACGCTCGGGCCAGCTCGGCCGGACGCACATCCAGGTCTTCCGGAGGCAAACGTGATCGTCATCGACGGATACGAGTTCCCGCCGTTCGACCTCGAGCGGCTCCTGCGCACCGTCTTCCGCTTCGAGCCGAGCGAGAGCTTCGGCGTGTTCACCGACCTGCCGGATCCGCGCGCGGTCGAGGGGTTCGCCTACCTCGGGCACCCGGGGCTCGGTCCGCAGAAGCTCGCGTTCACGGTGCTCTACTCGGGGCTCCTCGCGTCGGACCTCGGCGACGCGGCGTTCTACGCCTACCGCGAGACGGGCGGGAGCAACCTCGACCTCCCGGGCGAGGTCGTGACGCCGGACGGGCGTCCGCTCCCTCTGCGCGAGGCGCTCTCGCGCCACACGATCTCCCTCTTCATGGGGCGCTACTCCGCGACGGCGCCCGCGACGGCGCTCGCGAAGGAGATGGGGTTCCGCGGCGCGACGATGCACGGCGCGAACGAGAAGGTTCTCGCGACCGGCCTCTCCGTCGACTACGCGCAGGTGTCGGCCCGGGCGGAGCGGCTGCGCGAGGCGCTCACGCGCGCCGACTCCGCGAGGATGCAGTGGGGGGTCCGGGGGCGCGAGGTCGCGCTCGAGATCGCGCTAGAGGGCCAGGAGGCGCAGAAGAGCCACGGCCTCGTGCGGACGAGGGGCGACATCGCGAACCTGCCCGCGGGCGAGGTCTACTACGTGCCCGCGGGCGCGGAGGGGATCATGCCCATGAAGTTCGAGGACGAGGCGGGGACGATCGCGCTCTTCCGCGTGCGGGACGGCGGCATCGTCGGCCTCGAGGACGTGGTGCAGGGCGACCGCGCCGAGGTCGAGCGCTTCCTCTCGGTCGTGCGGTACGACCGGAACGCCGGCCGCATCACGGAGCTCGGACTCGGCACGCAGTCGCTGCCGTGGGCGGGGACCGACATCCAGGACGAGAAGATCCTCGGCACGGCGCACCTCGCGACGGGCCGGAGCGACCACCTGGGCGGCGGGATCGGGCCGGAGAGCTTCCGCGACAAGCGGAACGCGGTCCACAACGACGTGCTCTACACGCCGGTGAAGACGCCCGAGATCGACCTCTCGCTCGTGACCGTGACGCGCGGCGCCGAGACGATCCCGGTCGTCGAGCACTTCCAGCCGTCGGCGTTCATCAAGCGGCTGCTCTGAGCGCGGGGCTGCTCCGTCCAGGCTTCCACGCGACCGAGGTTCGTTTCAGTCGTCGTAGAACCGCGGGTAGACGCGCACCAGCGTGCGCGTCTCGAACAGCGCGCCGGCGAAGAGCGTGAAGAGCGCGACCGCGGCGAGGATCAGCACCGCCCGGAGCCACGGCTGGCCCGCGTCCTCCCGCTCGATCGCGAGCACGAACGCCGCCCTCGCCCACTCGAGCGCCGCGACGAGGAGCAGCAGCTGGAAGAAGCGCGCCACCCAGCCGCGCCCGACGAGAAGGAGCGGCAGCGCGAGAAGCACCGGCAGCACGGGGAGCATGCCGTAGTCCCGGAACAGGTGCGCGCAGAAGACGAGCAGGCTCAGGATCGTCGGGGCGAGGAGCAGGAACACCATGGCGCGCGGTCGCGGATTATCGCCGCCCGACCGGCGCGGGGAGAGTCCCGGCTCCGGGAGCCCCCCCTTTCCCGCGGGGGCCTACGAGAGGTCGAGCGCCCCGCCGGGGTCGTCGCCCGATTCGCGGTAGCCGCCGAGACGGTAGACGTGCTCGCGGTAGAGGAGGATGTCGAGGACCGAGAGCGTCTGCACGCAGCGGAGCGTGACGAGCATCTCGCTCGTCCGCTCCGGGTGC
>JAKLKT010000197.1 GCA_023150495.1 Planctomycetota bacterium | reverse complement strand
CCCGAGACGCCCGCAACAGGGACGCAGCGTGCCGCGACACGTTTGCCGCCCGCGCAACGGAGTGATAGCCAGAAGGATGGAGAACGCCTCGCGCGACCGGAGCTGTCCGGCGCGGAGGCCGGGGGTAGAAGCTGTGAACACGAGACGCCACCTGCTCGGCGCTGCCGCGCTGCTTTTGGGTCTTGCCGCTGGGTGCGGCGAGTCCTCGGCCCGGAGCAATACCGGGAACAACACCGCCGAGTCCTGCATGCGGTGCCACAACGCGTCCGGCGACAACGACTACGCCGGGCCGGGTCTCGAGAACCCCCATCCGTTCCCCGGCGCGGACAACCTGCTCTGCACGACCTGCCACGGCGGCAACCCGCTCGGCGACACGGTCGAGGCCGCGCACGTCCCGCCGCCGCCCGAGATCGGCGACCGCGAGTTCCAGGACAACAACGCGCTCGCGTTCTTCAACCGGACGACGCTCGCGGGCATCGACAAGTTCCCGGACTACACGGTCGACGGCCAGACCTACACGGGGATCGACTACCTCCAGTTCATCAACCCGGGCGACCTGCGCGTCGTGACCCTCGGCCGCTCCTGCGGCCAGTGCCACGAGGGGCACGCGGAGGCCGTCGCGACGACCCCGCTCGCCACGCAGGTCGGCATCTTCTCCGGGGCGATGTACGCCGCGGGCATGGCGAACCGCGTCGCCGCGCGCCAGGGCGTCCAGGAGGACACGCTCGCCGACGTCGGCTTCCGGAACGTCCAGGACGACTCCTTCGACCCGAGCATCACGGGCGCCGTCGCGTCGCTCTCCGAGTTCCCCGTCTACAGCGTCCGCGGCGACAACAACGGGATCTTCCGCAACAACGACTACGACGCCGACGAGCTGCCCCAGTACCTCGATGCGCAGGGCCGCGCGATCCTCGGCACGCCGCTCGCGGACCTCTACCACGAGATGGTCGCGTTCACGTGCGGCGACTGCCACCTCGGCAGCGCGGGCGCGAACAACCGCTACGCGGACTTCCGCTCCTCGGGCTGCACGGCGTGCCACATGCCCTACAGCCTCGACGGCCGGAGCCGCAGCCGCGACCTGAACGTGCCCAAGAACGAGCCCGCCGATCCCGACGCGATCAACGACGGCGAGCGTTCGCACGTCCGCGCGCACCGGATCATGAGCAAGCACCAGACGCTCTCGAACGGCGTGACGATCCAGGGGATCGACGACTTCGCCTGCGTCGGCTGCCACCAGGGCTCGAACCGCATGGTGCTCCAGTACTGGGGCATCCGCCTCGACCAGAACCAGGATCTCCGGAACCGCTTCCAGTACCCGGCGAACCCGGTGTCGTTCCGGAACACGGCGCGCGACGAGCGTCTCTTCGACGACCAGGTGGACAACAACACCTTCAACGGCCGCAACGCGAACCAGTACATCCTCGAGGAGGACTACGACGGCGACGGCCGCGACGACACGCCCGAGGACGTCCACTACGAGGCCGGGATGGGCTGCATCGACTGCCATGGCAGCTTCGATCTCCACGGCAATACGGCCGACCCGGCCATCGTGAGCCGCATGGAGCAGCACGTCGCGATCCAGTGCGAGAACTGCCACGGCACGGTGGACACCTATGCGACGACCGTCGCGGGCACCGACCGGGCCGGCAACCCCGCGAACTTCGCGGTGGACACGGCGGGCAACCGCATCAACCACGTCGTGCGCGAGGCGGACGGCCGCTTCTACCTGACGAGCCGCCTCGACGGCCGCCGCCACTACGTCCCGCAGACGCGCGACGTGGTGGTCGACACCGGCGCGACGAACCCGTTCGACGGCCAGCCGGTCTACAGCGCCAAGGCCTCCTACGCGATGGGCCGCGACGACGACACGCTCGACAACGGCATCGGCCCGAAGCAGGCGGGGCTCGCCTCGACCGGCTTCCAGCACACGGACAGCATGGACTGCGCTTCGTGCCACTCCTCGTGGTCGAACTCCTGCATCGGTTGCCACCTGAAGCTCGACTACGACGAGGGCAACAACTTCAGCAACATCACGGGCGAGCGGATCGTGGTCCGGCAGGCGAACGCGGACTTCACCTACCAGTCGCCGGTCTACTTCCTGCTCGGCCTGAACACGCGCCACAAGGTGACGCAGGTCGCGTCGAACACGAAGGTCTTCTTCCAGTGGATCGACCGGAACAACGACGCGTCCCAGATCTTCGCCTTCAGCGACCGGAACGGGCTCGGCAACGACCCGGCGACCGTCGCCCCGTCGCTCGGCTGCAACGCGGAGATGCAGCACTCGATCCGCGGCCGCGTGACGGCGACCCAGGAGGGCCCGCGCTACTGCGTGGCGTGCCACCTGACGACCGACGGCATGACGAACTTCGGCACGCTCTACGAGGAGTTCCGCACGAACATGGCGAACAACCGGTTCGACCTGCTGAACTTCAACACGCTGCGCCAGCACTTCGGCCAGAACCCGGGCAACCAGATGAACTCGCCGCTCTGGGTCCACATGGTCGCGGGCCTCGGGAGCGGCATCTGGCTCTTCAACGAGGACGGCGGCCCGCTGAACCCGCTCGACAACAACGACAACCGCGTCGGCTCCGAGGGCGTGTCGCCCGCCGACCAGTTCGGCACCGTGCCCGTGCGCTTCAACCTCGACAAGATCGTCGACGTGAACGGGCGCGAGACGGCGTCGAGCAACCACACGTTCATCGGGCCCGGGCCCGGCCCGAGCCTCCGCGACGGGGCGATCAACCCGAACCTGATCGGCCCGCTCGGCGCGACGCTCATCCGGAAGCTGACCGATCCGGCGACGGGCATCGTGCTCGACTCCTGGTTCGACGCGAACGGCCAGCCGCACGGAACGGCCGCCCCCGGCGCCGCCCCGCAGACCGCGGGCAAGTAGCCGGAACACGGGGTGAGGGGGCGCGGGGGAGAGACCCGCGCCCCCCGCGCCCCCCCCTTTCCCTTACGATGCCGGGGATGATCCGGCTCGAGGGGCTCGAGAAGAGCTTCGCCCGTCCCGTCCTGAACGGCATCACCCTCTCGGTCCCGAAGGGGCAGGTGCTCGGCTACCTCGGCGCGAACGGCGCGGGCAAGACGACGACGATCAGGATCCTCACGGGCCAGCTGAAGCCCTCGGGCGGCTCCGCGAGCGTCGGCGACTTCGACGTCGCGCGCGAGCCGGCGAAGGTGAAGGCCCTGATCGGCTACGTGCCGGAGTCGCTCGCGGTCTACGAGCAGCTGACGCCTCTCGAGTTCCTGCGCTTCGTAGCCGCGCTCCACGGCCTCGACGACGCCGACGCCCTCCGCGACGCGGGGAAGTTCCTCGAGTTCCTCGATCTCTCCGCCGTGCGGAACCAGCGGATGTCGTCCTTCAGCAAGGGGATGAGGAAGAAGGTCGTGCTCGCCTCCGCGCTGCTCCACCGGCCGAGGGTGCTCTTCCTCGACGAGCCGCTCGACGGCCTCGACGCGAACGCGGTCGTGCAGCTGAAGGAGCTGATCCGCCGGCTCGCGGAGGACGGCGTCACGGTCTTCTACTCGAGCCACGTGCTCGACGTCGTCGAGAAGGTGTGCGACCGGATCGTGATCCTCAAGGACGGGCGGATCGCCGCGGACGGGACGATGGAGGAGCTCCGCGCGGGCCGCGCCGGGATGAGCCTCGAGGAGGTCTTCTCGTCGCTCACGACGACGGAGGACCTGAAGGCGAAGGCGCGCGGCTTCTACGACGGGCTCAGGGGCGCGTGAACTCCCGCCAGTACCGCGCGCTCGTCTCGACCTTCCTCCGCATCGCGTGGCGCGGCCCCGCCGCGACCGACGGCGCCAGGGCGCGGCGCGGCGCGCTCGCCGGCGGGTTCCTCGGCTATCTCCTGATCGGCGTGCTCATGATGTTCCTCGCCGCGTTCGCCCCGCAGGCGCGGACGGCGGGGTTCCTGCTCCAGTCGATGAGCTTCATGATGGCGGCGCTCGCGCTCCTGAACATCTACGGCGACCTCGTCTTCGACGCGCGCGACGTTCCGCTCCTCTTCTGGCGGCCGCTCGACCCCCGCGCCTACCTCGCCGCGCGGCTCACGGCGATCGCCGTCTACTTCGCGGCCGTCACGACCGCGATGAACCTGCCCGGCGCCGTGGTCCTCACGCTGCGTTTCGGCCCCGCGTGGTACCCCGTCGCGCACCTGGCCGGCGCCTTCGCGGGCGCGCTCGCGGCCCTCCTCCTCGCGCTCCTCCTCCTCTTCCTGCTGCTGCGGGCCATCGGCCGCGAGCGGCTCCGCGACACGATCGCGTGGGTGCAGATCGCGGTGACGTTCCTCTTCCTCGGCGGCAACCAGCTCCTCGCCCGCGGGAGCTTCGTCGAGGACGGGTCGGTCCTCTCGCTCCTCGCCGGGAAGGCGGCGTTCCTCCTGCCGATGTCGTGGGCCCAGGCGATCGCGGACGCCGTGGCGCTCCGGACGCTGCCGGGGCAGGGCGAGGTGGCGCTCTTCGGGCTCGCGATGCCGCTCGGCATGGCGGCGATCCTCGTCGTGCTCTTCGGGCGCACGTACGGGGACGTGCTCCGCGCGCTCGGCGAGGGCGACGCGCGGCGCGAGGCGCCCGCGTCGAGGGGCATCCTCCGGCCGTGGGTCGAGCGCGCGGCGGCGCGCGATCCCGTTTCCCGCGCGGCCTTCCTCCTCGCGTGGGCGACGATCCGGCGCGCCCGCGACTACAAGGTGCGCGCGCTCCCGCAGTTCGGGATGCCGCTCGTCTTCGCCGCGCTCGCGTTCCTGCGCCGCGACCCGTACATCGGCACGTTCATGGCCGGGGTCCTCCCGCCGATGCTCGCGGTCTCGGCCTGCAACGGGCTCACGAGCCTCGTCGGGAGCGAGCACGCGGAGGCGCGCTACCTCTGGCTGCTCGCCCCGACCGCCGAGCCGAGAACCGCGCTGCGGGGCGCCGCCCTCGCGATCCTCGGGGCGCTCGTCGTGCCGGTGCTCGTCCTCATGGCGGCGATCGCGCTCGCCGCCGCCGCGCCGCTCGATGCGCTGGGGATCGTCGCGCTCTCCGGGGCGCTCGCCGTGGCGTCGCTCCGGGCGATGCACGGCTGGATCCCGGACTTCCCGTGCAGCGTGACCCTCGAGGAGCTGCGGAGGAAGACGATGGGGCTCGAGGTGGTGGGCCTCCTGATCGCCGCGGGTCTCGTCGCGGCCGCGGCGTTCGCGCTCCGCCCGTGGGCCGGCGGGTGGGCGCCGATGCTCCTTGCGGCGCCGCTCCTCGCCTGGGGATGGCGCGGGCTTGCCCCGCGGCGATAATCTGACTCCGTAATCCGCCCTCCCGCTGGCCTCCCATGGACCCCTACCTCCGCGAACGCATCGAGAACTGGGCAAGCGACTTCTGCGCGTCGGCGCGCTTCGACGAGGTGAAGGGCGCCGTCCGCGAGCACGCGGCGCAGGTGCTCGTCGCGTTCCTCTCGCGGGCGTGCGAGTCGCGCGGGAGGGATGCGGGGGAGGTCGAGGAACCCGACGTGAAGGCGGGGCTTCTCGAGGGCGTCGCGCCGCTCGCGCTTCCGGAGGCGGCGCGCGACGGCGTGCCCGCGCTTCTCTCGCTCTTCCTCGAGGAGATGCAGCGGGAGGGCCGGATCGCGGGGGGTCGCGCCCTCGGCCTCTTCGCGAAGGCGCTGAAGGAGCCCTACCTCGAGGCGGCGGGGGGGAAGAAGAAGCCCTACCGCGCGCCGGCGGCGGCGATCGGCCGCAACGACCCCTGCCCCTGCGGGAGCGGCAAGAAGTACAAGAAGTGCTGCCTCGGGCGGCTGTAGCCCCTCCCCCGGCCCCCTCCCTCCCCGAGTATTGAACGCTGTTCGATTGTGCTTGACCCGCCCGGCACGCGCCGTATCCTGTTATTGAACGATGTTCAAGAACAAGAAGCGGGCCCGGCGGACGCCCAAGGGCGAGGCGACGCGACAGCGCGCGCTCGATGCCGCGCTCGCGCTGTTCCGTCGGAAGGGGTTCGACGCGACCACGATGCGCGACATCGCGCAGGAGGCGGGCCTCTCCCTCGGCGCGGCTTACCACTACTTCCCGTCGAAGGACGCGCTCGTCATGGCCTATTACGAGTGGACGCAGAGCGAGCACGAGCGGCGCGCGCGGGATGAGACGCCCGAGGGCGCCGACCTCGCCACGCGGGTCCGGGTGCTCCTCCGCACGAAGCTCGACCTCCTCGCGCGCGACAGGAAGATCCTCGCGGCGCTCTTCAGGAACGTCGGCGA
>JAKLKT010000196.1 GCA_023150495.1 Planctomycetota bacterium | reverse complement strand
AGGACCTGCCGGCCTCGCTCGAAGTGTAGTGGGGGGCTCCGGGGGCCGGACGGGCCCCTCCCCCGGAGCCCCCTCGGATCGACCCCCCCCGGGAAGGCTTTGACGGGGCGGGTTTTGGCCCCACAATGGCGGGTCTTCGTATCCCAAGGGCGGAGGAATCCATGTCCATCCGTGTCCAGCGCGCGCTCACCAACCTGATCCACGGCCCCTACGGCCGGTGGATCATGCTCGGCCTCCTGATCCTCATCCTCTTCGTGTTCACCGTGATGGACGAGATCACGGACGCGATCCGGGGCACGATCGGCGGCAGGGGCGCCCCGATCGAGCCCGGCGACATCGCCGGCAGCTTCGCGCTGCTCCCGGGCGACACCACGGAGGTGGACCACAAGACGTTCGAGGAGGCCCGGCAGCGGTTCGACCTCGCCCAGTCCTTCCTCTTCCGGGTCCCGCGGGGCCGGACGCAGGACATGGACGTCTGGACCTTCCTGCTCCTCCTCGAGGCCGCGAAGAAGGAGGGGGTCGCGGTCTCCGCGGACGACCTCCGCACGGAGATCAGCGAGCGCGTCCCGGACTTCGCGAGGAGCCAGGCGCAGTACCGGGACTACATCAGGGACAACTACGGGGTCGGCGCGCCGACGCTCGAGGCCGCGGTCCTCGATCTCATGACGGCCTTCCGGGTGCGCCAGATCTACCAGGACAGCTTCCTCGTCGCCCCCGCGGCCACCCGCAAGGCCGCCGTCGAGCAGGCCGCGAGCCAGGACATCGAGTACGCCTTCGGGGACTACGCCGTGCTCGACGCCGCGCGCTTCCTCATCGAGGCCGAGGAGGAGCTCAAGTCGGAGGCCGACCCGGACGCGAAGCTCCGCGAGTTCTTCGACAAGGACCCGACGGTGACGCTCGAGCCCGAGAAGTTCCGCCACCCTCGCCGCTACAGGCTCGAGCTGCTCTACGCGATCCACAGGAACGTCGACAGCGACCCGAAGCTCGAGCAGGTCCGTAAGGTGGTCGCGGCGGCGTATCCCGACGCGAAGTTCCCGGAGGTGAACGTCGCGGACCGGAAGACCTACTACGGGACCTACCGCGACCGCCTGCTCGAGATGTTCGGCGAGACCCTCGCGACCCTCACGGACAAGGTGAAGGAGGAGCAGAAGCCGGCCGAGCCGGAGGATCCGAAGCCCGCCGAGGGCGAGAAGCCGGCTGAGGGCGAGAAGCCGGCTGAGGGCGAGAAGCCGGCTGAGGGCGAGAAGCCCGCCGAGCCGGCCGCGAAGCCGGAGGAGAAGAAGGAGGAGCCCTCGCCCGACCTCCGGGAGAAGATCAACCAGTTCGGCTACGAGCTCGTGAGGGACCAGGTCGGCCGCGAGGTCGCCATCCGGACGATCTTCGACTTCCTTCTCACGAAGACGAAGGACGACGTCAGCTTCAAGGAGGTCTTCGAGAAGCTCCGCGCGTGCGACGACCCCGCGAACCCGGTTTGCGTTCAGCTTCAAGCCGCGGGTGACCCGGCTCGGCGACACCGACCTGCCGAAGCGCAGCCCGAAGGCGGACACGCTGGGAGACGCGGGCCACGGCCGCCAGATCTTCCGCCTCCTCGAGGTGATCCGCGAGCAGAGGAAGACCTTCGACGAGCTCACCCCCGCCGAGAAGGAGGATCTCCGGAGCGTCTTCTACCTGCCGGAGCGCGCACGCGCGCGGGCGAAGGAGAGGCTCGAGGGGCTGCGCCAGAAGCTCGTCGACGGCGCGGTCGCGGAGGGAGCGTTCCGGGCCGAGGCCACTGCGCTCGGCTGCCGCGTGTTCGAGGGCGAGTGGGTCGAGGCGAGCTACGACGCCGTGCGGGAGCCGGACAAGGCGACGCTCTGGCCCGACCGCTTCGTCCACATGCGCGACCGCTACTTCCTCCGGAAGAGCCTCGCGCAGGCGCTCGGCCGCGACCGGGCGAAGCCCGAGGGGAAGGAGGAGCTGAAGCCCCCCTGCCTCCTGCCGGTCGACGTCGACATCCGCCGGGACGCCGCGGAGCCCGGCTCCGCCTACCTGTTCCGCCTGCGCGAGCGCAAGCGGCCCGACGCGACGACCGTGACCGCGGCGGAGATGTCCCGCTACCTGCGGACCTTCGCCAACCAGAGGCTCCACGAGGAGCAGGAGCGCTGGATGGGCGATCTGCCGAATCTCATCCGCAGCTTCGGCATGCACTTCGAGGGGGATATGCAGCAGCGGATCGACGAGGAGCTCAGGCGCCGCGAGGAAGCTCGCCGCGGCGGGAAGCCGCGGTAGGCCGGGCGGGGCGATTCCGGGGGGGTCCGGGGGCGTCGGCGACCCGTGGCGGGTCCGCCGTCGCGCCGTCGCCTTCCGGCCCGCCGCGCCAGCGGCCCTTCGCCGGGACGGGATCCAAGCCGCCGCGGCAGAGCGGGTTGCAGCGGATCACGCGCCAGATGGCGAGCAGCGTCCCCTTGGCGGCGCCGTGCACGAGCAGCGCCTCCCTCGCGTACGCGCTGCACGAGGGCTCGAACCGGCAGAGCGGCGGGAGCAGCGGCGAGATGCGGCGCCGGTAGAAGTCGACGAGCCGCACGAGGACCCGCGTCACCCGCGCCTCCGCTCGGCGAGCGCCCGGGCGACCAGCGTGTCCATCTCCGCGGCGACGATCCCGAGCGGCGCGCCGCGGGCGGCCCGCCGCGGCACCATCACGACGTCCACGGAGTCCGGGAAGTCGTGCCGCGCCCGGCGGAACGCCTCCCGCAGGAGGCGCTTCATCCGGTTGCGTTCGTGGCTGTCCCCGAACTTCCGGGAGACGGAGAGGCCGAGCCGCGAGCGCCGGCGCCGGTTGGGCAGGGCGTAGCAGCCGAACCGCTCGCTCGAGACATGGAATCCCATCCGGTAGACCCGGCGGTACTCGCCGATCGAGAGGATGCGGTCCTTCCGGGTGAAGGTCCCCGTCCGTCCCGGCTTGGGCCGGTGGTAGCGGGAGGCGTCGAAGACCGAGGGCACGCCCAGACAGGTATTACGCCCGTCCCCGGGCTGTCGATAGAATCAAGGTGGGCTCCGGAAGGAAGGCTTGGTCCGCGTCCGCTGCCTTTGGGGCGGGCCCGGGCCAAGCTTCGGTCACGTCGCGCACATGCTGAGAAGTGTGCCCCGGCCCGCGCCTCGCAAGGGGAGCCCTGTTTCCCCCCGCGCCCCCCTTCTGCTCCTCGGCCTCCTCGGGGCCTGCGTCCTCGTGCCGCCCCTTCCCGGAGGCAAGGGGACGTCGCCCGCCCCCACGCCCGAGGTGGTGCGGCTCCACCCGTGGATGGCGGACGTGAGGTGGCCCGGCGCCGCGCCGCGCCCGGCCGCGACCGAGGAGATCCGCATCGCGGAGGACATCGACGCGCTCCTCACCGGGGACTTCGACGTGTACCCCCTGGCCGGCCGCCGCCTCATCCGCCGCGGGCAGGACGTGCTCCCGTACCTGGGCCACGCCGTCGAGCGCCACCCCGCACCCGCGGCGAGGAAGGAGCGGCTCGGGATCGTGTTCGGTCCCGTGCTCCGGGACACGAGCGAGGCGAGGGTCCTCCTCGCGCTCTCGTCGCCGTACGCGGCGGTGCGGGCCGCGGCCGCGGCCGCCGCCGGCGAGCGCGAGGCCGTGCCCCTCGGGCCGCGCCTGATCGAGCTCCTCGAGGACAGGGACCTCAACGTGCGCTCCGCCGCGATCGCCTCCCTCCGGCGGATCACGGGGGAGTTCCTCGACTACGACCCGGGCGCCCCCCCGGCGGCGCGGGCGGCGGGGGCCGCGCGCTGGCACGACTACTGGAAAAGCCGCTGAACCGGACCCGTGCCGCTCGACTCCGTGCGGCTGCTAGCATGGCAGCCGTGGACCTCGGAGCGAAGGAGCTCCTCGCGCTCCTCGACAGCCTCGAGACCGGCGTCGCCCTGCTCGACGAGCATGGGCTCTTCCGGTATGCCAACGGCGCGATCGGCGCGATCTGCGGCGGCGAGGCGGCGCAGCTCGTCGGCCGCCCCGTCGCCGAGGCGCTGCCGGCTCCCCGCGGGGAGATCGACTGGAAGCACGCGGCCACGAACGCGATCCGTCGCGGCCGGACGGTCCGGCTCACCCGGTTCGCGCTCCCGGGGGCCGTCCTCGACTGCGCGCTCACGCCGATCCGGCTCGGCGGGGAGACGCTCGCGCTGCTCGCCGTCAGCGACGTGGGCGAGGCCGTGCGGCTCGAGGAGCAGCTCCTCCGCCAGGCGCGCACGCAGGCGATCGCGAACCTCGGCGACAGCGTGGCGCACGAGATCCGGAACCCCCTCAACTCGATCCACATGAACGTCCAGCTCCTCCGGGAGGGGCTCCATGCCGGGGAACTCGACCGGGAGCGGCTCGACCGGACCGCGGCGACCGTGCAGCGCGAGATCAAGCGGCTCGACGGCGTCGTGCGCGACTTCGTGCAGTTCTCGAGGCCGCCCGCGCTGCGGCTGGACCGCGGCTCGGTGAACCACGTCGTCCGCGCGGCGCTCGACGCGCTCGACGCGCAGATCCGCGAGAAGAAGCTCAAGGTGCGGACCGACCTCCAGTCGGCGCGTCCGGTGAACATCGACCGCGACCGGATCCAGCGCGCGATCTACAACGTGCTCCTGAACGCGGTGCAGGTCCTCCCGGCGGGCGGCGAGATCACCTGCAGGAGCCGCGACGAGGAGATCCACTGCGTGCTCGAGATCTCCGACAACGGCCCGGGCCTCGACCCCGCGAAGTCGAGGAACATCTTCAACCTCTTCTACACCACGAAGCCCGGCGGCACGGGGCTCGGCCTCCCGATCGCCAACCGGATCGTCGAGGAGCACGGGGGCCGCATGGCCGTCGCGAGCGCGCCCGGCGAGGGCGCCACGTTCGCCTTCTTCCTCCCGTACGAGGGCCCGCCGCCGGAGCGCGAGCAGGGGCCGACCGCCGTGCCCGCCGCCAAGGGGGAGAAGCAGCCGTGACGATCCGCCTGCTCATCGCCGAGGACGATCCGGGCGCGGGCGAGGCGCTTCGCGCCGCCTTCGACGATGCGGAGCACGAGGTCGTGCTCGCCGCGAGCGGCTCGGAGGCGCGCGCGGCGTTCGCGAACGGGCCCTGGGACGCGGTGCTCACCGACATCGTGATGCCCGACGTGGACGGCCTCACGCTCCTCCGCGAGTTCGTCGCGGCCCCCGGAGCCCCCCCGGTGATCGTCATGACGGCCTACGGCTCGATCGAGCGGGCCGTCCAGGCGATGAAGGACGGGGCGTTCGACTTCCTCGAGAAGCCGCTCGACCTGAACGCGCTGCGCGTCGCCGTCCGGGGCGCCGTGGAGAGGCGAAGGGGGGAGGCGGCGGAGGGGGGCGTGCGCGCCCGCATCCGCAGCGACCGGCAGAAGACGCTCGTCCCCGGCGAGAGCCCGCTCCTCCAGCGCGCGCTCCAGCAGGCTCGGCGCGTGGCTCGCACCAACGCGACCGTCCTCATCACCGGCGAGAGCGGCACCGGCAAGGAGCTCGTCGCGCGGATGATCCACACGGAGTCGCTGCGCGTGCGGGGCGAGTTCGTCGCCGTCAACTGCGCGGGGCTCACGGAGTCGATCATCGAGAGCGAGCTCTTCGGGCACGTGAAGGGCGCGTTCACGGGCGCGGTCCGCGCGAAGAAGGGCAAGTTCGAGCTCGCGCACGGCGGCACGCTCTTCCTCGACGAGATCGGGGAGATCCCGCTCAACGTCCAGGTGAAGCTCCTGCGCGTGCTGCAGGAGCGCGAGGTGGAGCCGGTCGGCGGGGAGGAGACGGTCCCGATCGACGTGCGTCTCATCTGCGCGACGCACCGGGACCTCGACGCGCTCGTGAAGGCGGGCAAGTTCCGGGAGGACCTCTACTACCGCATCAAGGTGATCGTGCTCCGCCTGCCCGCGCTGCGCGAGCGGCCCGAGGACATCCCCGGTCTCGCCGACCACTTCCGGAAGCTCGCGAACGAGCGGAACAAGCGCAAGGTCCTGGGCTTCGCGCCGGCGGCGCTCGAGCGCCTCCAGGGCTACTCGTGGCCCGGGAACGTGCGCGAGCTCGAGAACGTGGTCGAGCAGGCGGTCGTCCTCTGCCGGGACGAGACGATCGACGTGGCGGACCTGCCCGAGGAGATCACGGGCGACCGCGGCCCGCGCGATGTCCTCAGGATCCCGGTCGGGAACACCCTCGCCGACGCCGAGCGGGAGCTGATCCTCGAGACGCTGCGAAAGGCCGGCGGGAACAAGACGCAGGCGGCGAAGATGCTCGGGATCGGGGTCCGCACCCTCTACAGGAAGCTCGAGGAGTACGGCCAGGCCTAGGCTCTGTTTGGAAACCCTCCTGGAGCCGGCCGGCTGCGAGGCCGCCAGGCGCCGCCATGCGGCCGCGTTGCGGCCGCATGCAGCGGCGTCCCTTCGGGATCGGCCTCTCGTTCGGCCTTGGTCCTGACGGCGGGCTTCAAGACAGAGCCTAGGGCGGCGGGTGGGAAAAAACGACGTTCCGGGGCGCGGAGGCGCACGCGGGGCGGGGAGGCCGGAGTGGCACGGCGGATGATTGGGGCCGGTCGTGCCGCGGCATCGACGCGCCCTGTCGACATGCATCGCCGGGGCACTCGTCTGCCTCCTCGGCGCCGGCGTGCCCGACGACGAGGATCTGCGGATCGCGCTCGCCGAGTCGAAGGCGGTGTCGCAGGCCGTGTCGTCCGTGCGGAAGGGCGTCGTCGCGTTGCGCGCCCTCGGCACCGGCCGCGACGCATACGGCTCCGGGGTCGTCGTCGCGCCCGAGGGGCTCGTCCTCACCGCGCTCCACGTGGTCGACGGCGCGGCGGTGATCGCGGTCACGCTCGATGACGGCGAGGAGATCACGGGCAAGCTCCGCGCCGCGGACCGCTCGGTCGACCTCGCGCTCCTCGAGATCACGACCCCCGGGCGGACCTTCCCGACCGCGACGCTCGCGCCCGACCATGCGATCGACGTGGGGGAGACGGTCGTGGCGGTCTCGAATCCCTTCGGCCTCGGCACCAGCGTGTCGAAGGGCGTCCTCTCGGCGGTCGGCCGGAGGAACGTGGTGGAGGGGCAGCGGGCGCCGCTCCTCCAGACGGACGCCGCGATCAACCCCGGCTCGTCGGGCGGGGCCCTCGTCAACCTCCGCGGCGAGGTGATCGGGCTCATCACGGCGATCATCACGAGGAGCGGCGGCCACCAGGGCGTGGGCCTCGCCGTCCCCGCCCACGAGCTGCGGCGGGCGCTCGATCGCCTGTCGAAGGGCGAGACCGCTCCCCGGGCGTGGCTCGGCGTCCGCGTCCACAAGGAACCCGCCCCGGAGGGCCTGAAGATCCTCGAGGTGGCCCCCGACGGGCCCGCGGCCGCCGCGGGCCTCAAGGACGGTGACGTGCTCCGGACGCTCGACGGGCGTCCCTTGGCCCGGATCGAGGACCTCCGGCTCCTCCTCGAGGAGGCGAGGGCCGGGGAAAGCCTCGTGGCCGAGCTGTCGCGGCAGGGCGAGAGGCTGAGCGTCCCGATCAAGGTCGGCGCGAGGGACTGAGGGGGCAGAGGCCCCCCGGCGAAGCGGGACGCCCCCCCCCAAAAAAAAGTCGCCCGGGCCCCCCGGACCCCCCCTGCGGAAAACCTGAAGTTAGTCCGACGTTAGGGTTAACCTCGGTTAGTGCCGGAGATGCGGGGTCACCCGGGATTCCCCACACACCCACAGCTGCCCAAGCCCCCGGGCCCCCGCACTCCTCCGGCC
>JAKLKT010000195.1 GCA_023150495.1 Planctomycetota bacterium | reverse complement strand
GCCTCGGCGACCGCTTTCGCCATCACGCGGTCGAACACGTCGGCCATGGGCGCCTCCCCGGGGACGGCGGCGCCGAGCGCCGCCGCGGCCCCGAGGAGGAGGATGGTCGTCCGGAAGGGGCCCATCGTTCCCCTAGCCCCTCCAGTTGCGCTCGTCGTCCATCGACGCCGGCGTCATGACCTTCGGGAAGGAGGCCTCGCCGAGGAGCGTCTCGGCCCACGCGCACCAGATCTGCACCGTCCGCACGTCCTTCACGTACGACGGGAGGACGACCGTCCGGTTCCGCTTGTCCTCCTTGATGACGAGGCGCTGGAGCAGGTAGACGTTCCCGCGGCCGTCGACGACCTGCCAGTGCGGCGCCGGCGTGTCGGGGATCACGAAGTCGTCCGACCAGGTGAGCATGAGCTTCCCGTCGCGCATCGTGAGCGTGGCGTAGCCGGCGTTCGCCTTCGCGCCCTCGAACTTGCCGGTCCTCGCCGACTGCATCCTCGCCTCCGCGGTCGCGCCGTCCGCCATCCGGGCGTCGCCGGAGCGCATGCTCTGGCACCCCGCCGCGACGAGCGCGAGGACGAGGAGCGAAGCGCCCGTCCTCCAGGTCTTTCTCGTGGACATCTCTTGTTCCTCCGTATCGCGGCCGCACCGCGCGGCCGTCGCGGGTTCGATGCCGCGCCCTCCCTGCTGTTTCGCGCGGGGGCTCCGGGGGCCGGGCGAAACGGCGCACGGGCGGCGGCATCGAAACGTGCGGCGCGCGGGCGCAAACGGTTGCGCGACGCGGCAAGGCACGGACGGAGCTCCCCGCGAGGGAGCGCAAGGAGACAAGAGATGCGCAAGGACGCGATCAGGAACCTCGCCCTGAAGGCGGCGGTCGCCGGCATCTTCGCCGGCGCGGTCATGGTCCCCGGGTGCGGCAAGGACACGAACAAGTCCGAGCAGAACGGCTGCGGCGGCCCCAACGGCTGCGGCGGCCAGAACGGCTGCAGCGGCCCGAACGGCTGCAACGGCCAGCACGAGAAGAAGATGGAGGACAAGCAGTAGGCGGCGAACGGGGCCGGGCGCCGCCCGGCCCCGCGGCCGTCCCGGAGGCGCCCATGAACCGCTGGAACCTGCCCGACCTCGGGCTCGGCATCGGGCTCAGGAGCACCCACGTCAAGACGATCCTGCAGAGGGACCCGGACGTCGGCTTCTTCGAGATCATCTCGGAGAACTTCATGGGCACGCGAGGGCGCCCGCTCGAGGCGCTCGACGCGATCGCGGAGCGCTACCCCGTGACGATGCACGGCGTCTCGCTCTCGATCGGCTCGACGGACGGGCCCGACCGGGGCTACCTGCGGCAGCTGAAGGCGCTCGCGGAGCGCTGCCGCGCCGCGTGGGTCTCCGACCACGTCTGCTGGACCGGTGCCTCGGGCCTCAACACCCATGACCTCCTGCCCCTTCCCTACAACGAGGAGACGCTCGCGCACGTCGCGCGCCGGGCGCGCGAGGTGAGCGACTTCCTCGGGCGGCCGCTGGTCCTCGAGAACCCCTCCTCCTACGTCGCGTTCGCGTCGTCGACGATGCCGGAGGAGGAGTTCCTCGTCCGCCTCTGCGAGGAGTCCGGCTGCGGGCTGCTCCTCGACGTGAACAACGTCTATGTGAGCGCCTTCAACCACGGCTTCGACGCGGAGCGGTACATCGACAGCATCCCCGCGGACCGGATCGTGCAGGTCCATCTCGCGGGCCACACGCACAAGGGGACGCACATCCTCGACACGCACAGCGACCGCGTCGCCGACCCCGTCTGGCGCCTCTACGAGAGGCTCTGCCGCCGGGTCGGCCGCGTGCCGACGCTCCTCGAGTGGGACGACAGGATCCCCCCCTTCGAGGTCGTGCACGCGGAGGCATTCAAGGCGGCGAGGTTCCGGGAGGAGGCGAGCCGTGCGGCCTTCGCCGCCTAGCCTCCCCCTCGACCGGCTCCAGGCGTGGATGCAGTCGGTCCTGCTCCACCCGGGCACGACGGAGGAGGCGCTCGCGGCGCCCGGCGCCGCCTGGATCGCGGACGCCAAGGACGTCGTGCTGCCGTCGGGGACGCTCTCGCCCGCGGAGCAGGTCGCGATCTACCACGGGATGGTCAGGGCGCGCCTCCTGAACACGCTGCGCGCGCAGTTCCCGGCGCTCCTCTCCTCGCTCGAGGGGGCCGCCTTCGCGCGCGTCGCGGAGGCCTACGTCGCGACGACCCCCTCGCGCAGCTGGACGCTCGCGCGCACGGGCGACCGGCTTCCGCTCTTCCTCGAGCGGTGGAACGGGCTCCCGATGGCGGAGCGCGAGGCGCTCGCGGACCTCGCGCGGTACGAGCTCGCGCTCGAGGAGGCGCTCGACCTCCCGCTCGCGCCGGCGATCGGCGAGGAGCAGATCCGCAGGGTGCCCCCCGATCTCTGGGAGGGGGCGCGGCTCCTGCCGCTGCCGTCGCTCCGGATCCTCCGGCTCGCCCACGACGCCCCCGCCGCGCACGCGGAGCTCGAGGCGAAGCGGCGCGTCCCCGTTCCCCGGAAGCGGGTGACCCTCCTCGCCGTCTGGCGCGACCGGAGCGGCGTCCGCACGCTCCCGCTGCCGCGCCGGGGCCTCGCGCTGCTCGAACGGCTGCTCGGCGGCTGGACGCTCGGCGGCGCGCTCGCGTCGGTCCCCGTCGCGAGCCCCCCCGCCGTCGAGCGCTGGCTCGCGGAGTGGTTCGGCGAGGGCATCTTCCGCGGCGTCAGCCTGCGGCCGTAGCGCCCCCCGCGCCCCCCCACTTGGCGGCCCGAAACGCCTTGGCCCGCGAAGGCATCGAAGAAGCAACCCACAGGAGGAGTACCCATGACCACCGAGGACCGTCTCGCATCGATCGCCGCGCTGACGCGCCGCGCCGCGCGCGCCGCCGAGCCGCTCGCGCCCCTCGTGACGCGCATCGTGCTCGGCCACGCGTTCTTCCTCACGGGGCTCGGCAAGCTCCGGAACCTCGACCGCACCACGGACTTCTTCGCGTCGATCGGGCTCCCGCTCCCCGGCGCGAACGCCGTCCTCGTCGGCGTCCTCGAGCTCGTCGGCGGCCTCTGCCTGGTCCTCGGCCTCGGCACGCGGCTCTTCGCCGCGCTGCTCGCGGGCACGCTCGCGGTCGCGCTCGGGACCGCGGACCGCAGCGCCTTCCTGGGCGCGCTGCCCGGCGGGCAGGCGCTCGGCGTGGCCGCCTTCGCCTTCCTGCTCTTCCTCGTCTGGATCCTCGCCGCGGGAGCGGGACCGCTCTCCGCCGACCGGCTTCTCGCCCGCCGCTTCGCGCGCGGCAAGGGGGAGTGACGATGCGGCGGAGGGAGCCGGGGGGGGCCGGGGGGCCGAAGCGGATCCTCGTGCTCGGGGGCGGGTTCGCCGGCGTCTACGCGGCGATGGAGCTCGAGCGCGCCTTCGGGCGCGACCCGCGCGTGCAGCTCACCCTCGTCAACCGCGACAACTTCTTCCTCTTCACGCCGATGCTCCACGAGGTCGCCGCGAGCGACCTCGACATGACGCACATCGTGAGCCCGATCCGGAAGCTGCTCAGGCGGACGGACTTCTTCCACGGCGAGTGCCTCTCGATCGACCTCGCCGCACGCACCGTGAAGGTCGCGCACGGCGAGAGCGCCGAGCACCCCCACGAGCTCCCCTACGACCACCTCGTGCTCGCACTGGGCGGCGTCACGAACTTCTTCGGCACGCCCGGCGCGGAGCGCGCGGCCTTCACGATGCGGTCGCTCGGCGACGCGCTCGCGCTCCGGAACCGCGTGATCGAGAGCATGGAGGAGGCGGACTTCGAGTGCCAGGCGAGGATCCGGAAGCCGCTCCTGACCTTCGTGGTCGCGGGCGGCGGCTTCGCGGGCGTCGAGACCGTGGCGGCGCTCCACGACTTCCTCGTCGAGGCGCTGCCCTTCTACCGCAACCTCCGCCCCGACCAGATCCGCACGGTGCTCGTCCACTCGGGCGACGTGATCCTGCCGGAGCTGTCGAGGAAGCTCGGCCTCTACGCCCAGCGGAAGCTCGCCGGGCGCGGCGTCGAGATCCGCGTCGGAACCAAGGTGAAGGGGCTCGACGCGACCGGCATCGACCTCTCCGACGGCACGAGGATCCCGTCGCGCACGCTCGTCTGGACGGCGGGCAACGCGGCGCACCCCCTCCTGCAGGCGCTGGAGTGCCCGAAGGAGCGGGGGCGCATCTGCGTGGACTCCCACCTCCGCGTGCCGGGCCACGACGGGCTCTGGGCGGTCGGCGACTGCGCGCTCGTGCCCGACCCGAAGGGCGGGTTCTGCCCGCAGACGGCGCAGCACGCGCTGCGGCAGGGCCGCGTCCTCGCGAGGAACGTCGTGGCGGCGGTCCGGGGCGGAAAGCCGAGGGCCTTCCGGTTCAGGACGCTCGGGCAGCTCGCGGCCATCGGCCGGCGCACGGGCGTGGCCAGCATCCTCGGCCTGAACTTCAGCGGGTTCCTCGCGTGGTGGCTCTGGCGGACGATCTACCTGATGAAGCTCCCGCGCTTCGAGCGGAAGGTGCGGGTCGCGCTCGACTGGACGCTCGACCTGATCTTCACGAAGGATCTCGTCCATCTCCCCACGTCCCGCGCGAAGGCCGTGCCCCTGGCCGCCCCCGCCCTCGCCGCGGCGGAGAGGCGATGATCCCCGACCCCTCCTGGCCCCCGGGCCCCCTCCGCTTCCTTGCGCCGCTGCTGCGTGCTACCGTCATCTTCATGGCGGACGGTGTCCAGGTCGCTGCTTCGGACGAGGCCATCCTCGTCGCCCGGCTGAGGCAGGGCGAGGCGAGCGCCTTCGAGGAACTCGTCCGCGGCCACGCGCCGCCGATGCTCGCCGTCTGCCGCCGCCTGCTCCGGAACCACGAGCAGGACGCGCAGGACGCGTTGCAGGACGCCTTCGTCTCCGTCTTCAAGGCCATCGGCTCCTTCGAGGGGGGCGCGCGTCTCTCGACGTGGCTCCACCGGATCGCGGTGAACGCGGCGCTCATGAAGCTCCGCGCGAAGCGCCGCCGGCCCGAGAGGGGGATCGAGGACCTGCTGCCGCGGTTCGGCGAGGACGGCCACTACCTGGAGCCTCCCGCGCCGTGGGACGACCGCGTGGAGGCGGCGGAGACGCGCGCGATCGTGCGCGAGGCGATCGACCGCCTGCCGGAGGGCTACCGGACGGCGCTCCTCCTGCGCGACATCGAAGAGCTGTCCAACGAACAGGCGGCGGAGGTCCTCGGGATCACGCCGAACGCGCTGAAGATCCGCGTGCACCGCGCGCACCAGGCGCTCCGCACGCTGCTCGACGGCCGCTTCCGCGAGGCACACCAATGACCTGCAGCGAGTTCACCGAGTTCCTCGACGCCTACCTCGCGGGCGACATCTCGCCCGCGGAGCGCGACGAGTTCAAGCGCCACCTTGCGGCGTGCAAGCAGTGCGTGGACTATCTCGCCACCTACGAGCGGACCGTGAAGCTCGGGAAGGACGCGTTCGAGGAGCCCGGGTGCGACGTGGCGGACAAGGTGCCGGAGGATCTCGTCAAGGCGATCCTCGCCGCCCGCAACCGGAAGTGACGCGAGGGGGCTCCGGGGGCCGGCGATCAGGCGAAGCGGACGCCGTCGCCCCTCGCGACGCTCCCGATGCGGAAGCAGGGCTCGTGCCAGAGCCCCATCCACCGCGCGAACTCGCCCGCGCGGTCCGGCGGCACCACGGCGACCATCCCGATCCCCATGTTGAACGTCCTCCGCATCGCCGCGGCGTCCGTGCCCGACGCGCGCGCGAGGAACGAGTAGAGCGGCGGCTCCTCCCAGGAGGAGGCAACGACCTCCGCGCAGAGCCCGGGAGGAACGGCGCGACCGAGCGCCGCCTCGAGGCCGCCGCGCGTGACGTGCGCGAGCGAGCCCACCCAGCCCTTCGCGAGCGGAGCGAGGAGGACGCCGCGGTAGCTCTTGTGGATCGCGAGCAGGACCTGGCCCGCCGTCCCCCCGCAGCCGGGCAGCGGGTCCGCGGACGAGAGCCCAAGGCGCTCGACGAGCGGCAGCGCCACCTCGTAGCCGTCGCCGTGGAGGCCGGTCGCGCCGAGGCCGAAGATCGCGTCCCCTTCCCGGACCCTTCCCCCGTCGAGCCGCCGGCCCGCGGCGACCGCGCCGACGACCGTGCCCACGACCGCGTCGCCCGCCCCCTCGCGCGCGTCCGCGTGCACGAGGGGAAGGCCGTTGCCGCGGCAGCCGCGCACGACACCGTCGACCAGCC
>JAKLKT010000194.1 GCA_023150495.1 Planctomycetota bacterium | reverse complement strand
GCCCGGGCCGGGCGCCGGAGCTGTGCGCCGGGGGGCTTGCGGGGGGTCAGGGCGCGGCGCACCGCCGCGGGCTCGCGGGCAGTCAGCCGACCGCGAAGTGGTCCCTCAGGATGTCCGCGAGCGCGGGCTGCGACGCCGCCTCGAACCGGTAGGTCGCGCGCACCACGGGCTTCCGGATCCGGATCACGCGCGAGAGGTCGATCGGTGTCCCCACGACCACGACGTCGCAGTCCGCGGCGTCGATCGTCGCCTCTAGGTCCTTCAGCTCCGCATCGCCGTAGCCGAGCGCCGGCAGCACGTCGCGGAGGTGCGGGTAGTCCTTGAACGCCTCCGCGATGAGCCCCTTCGCGTAGGGGCGCGGATCGACGATCTCCGCGGCGCCCGCGCGCCGCGCCGCCACGAGCCCCGCGCCGTACCCCATCCCGCCGTGCGTCGCCGTCGGGCCGTCCTCGATCACGAGCGCCCTCCGCCCCCGGACCCCCCCTTCATCGTCCAGCACGACCGGCGACCGGCCGCGGCAGACGGCCGCGCGCGGGTTCACGCGCGCGACGTTCCCGAGGACGGTGTCCACGTCGCCGGGCCGCGCCTCGTCGGTCTTGCCGACGACCACGACGTCCGCGCGCTCGACGTTCCAGCGGCCCGGGAAGTAAGAGAGCTCGTGGCCCGGGCGCAGCGGGTCGACCAGCGTGATGTGGAGGTCCGGCTTCACGAACGGCGTGTCGTTGTTCCCGCCGTCCCACACGACGAGGTCGCCCTCCTGCTCCGCCGCCTCGAGGATCCGCGCGTAGTCCGCGCCCGCGTAGACGACGTTCCCCGCGAGGATGTGCGGCTCGTACTCCTCCATCTCCTCGATCGTGCAGCGGTGCGTCGCGAGGTCCTCGAGGCGCGCGAACCGCTGCACGCCCTGGCGGCGCAGGTCGCCGTAGGGCATCGGGTGGCGGAGGACGACGGGCCGGCGCCCGATCGCCTTCAGCGCGGCGACGACGTGGCGCGAGACGGCGCTCTTCCCGCACCCCGTCCGGACGGCGCAGACGGCGACGCACGGGTGGCGCGAGACGAGCATCGTCCGGTCGGGGTCGAACGGCGAGAACGACGCGCCGAGCGTGCGCACCCGGCGCCCGAGCCGCTCGAGATGGTCCTCGTGCACGTCGCTGTACGCGAAGACGACCTCCTTCACGCGGAGCTCGCGCACGAGCCGTTCGAGCTCGGGCTCGGGGAAGACGGGGACGCCCTGCGGGTAGAGCGGGCCCGCGAGCTCGGGCGGGTAGACCCTGTGCTCGATGCCCGGGATCTGGGTCGCCGTGAATGCGACGACCTCGTGGGCCGGGTCGTCGCGATAGCACGTGTTGAACACGTGGAAGTCGCGGCCGCCGGCGCCCATGATGAGGACACGGATCCGTTCGGGCATCGCCGCCCCTGTCGCAACCGACGTGCCCGGTCGCGGCGACGGGGGGGGCGGGGCACTTCGCGTCCTTTTCCGCGGAAGGAGGCTCAGGGGGTGCGGGGGGCAGCCGTCGGACGTGGCGGGGCCGCGGGGGAGCGGGTAACGTGCGCGCATGCGCTCCGTCCTCTTCTCTCTCGTCGCCTTCCTCGCCGCGTGCGCGAGCGGCCCGCCGTACGCCTCGGGGTACCTCGGCGACTATTCCGATCTGGGACGGAGCGCGTCGGATCCCGACCTCTGGGAGTGGCGGCACCCCGGCGCGGACTTCTCCGTCTACGACAAGCTCGTGGTCGAGCCCGCCCTGATCCGGCCCGGCAAGGGGTCGTCGGCGAAGGGCCTCGGCCACGATGCGCTCCTGAAGACCGCGGAGGACCTGCGCGCGGCGCTCGTCGCCGGGGCCCCGCCGCGCTGGACGGTGGTGCCGCGGGGCGGCCCGCGCACGCTGCGGCTGCAGGTCGTGCTCGTCGACGTGACGAAGGATGCGGTCGCGTACGAGGCGGAGGTCGTGGACACGATCACGGCCTCGCGCCTCATCAAACAGGTCCGCCGCGTCCCCTGGCCCTCCGCGACCTTATCTTTTCAGGAATCGGGCGCCGTAAGTCGCTGAGGCGGAACGGGTTGCGGCGGGGGGGTGCGGCATGCGTGCCGCACGGCGGGCTTCGTCCGACGCCGGGATTCATTCGAACCGGAGGCAGGTCGCGCGGTTATAGGGGGATCGTGTCCCCGGCGATCGAAGTCACGGACCTGCGGAAGGTGTTCCGCGTGCGCGAGCGGCCGAAGGGCCTCCGCGGCACGCTGCGCTACCTCGTGAGCCCGCCCACGCGCGACGTCGCGGCGGTGGACGGCGTCTCGTTCCGGATCGAGCCGGGCGAGCGCGTCGCCTTCGTGGGGCCGAACGGCGCCGGCAAGTCCACGACGATCAAGATGCTCGCGGGGATCCTTCATCCGACGGACGGGATCGCGCGGGTCCTCGGGTTCGTGCCGTGGACGGAGCGCAAACGCCTCGCATACCGGATCGGCACAGTCTTCGGGCAGCGCACGCAGCTCTGGTACCACCTGCCCGCGAAGGACACGTTCGCGCTCCTCGCGCGCGTCTACGACCAGGACGAGGCGACGCACCGGCGCCGCCTCGGCGACCTCGTCGATGCGTTCGCGGTCGGGAAGCTCCTCGACACGCCCGTGCGCCAGCTCTCGCTCGGCGAGCGCATGCGCTGCGAGATCGTCGCGAGCCTCCTCCACGCGCCGCAGGTCCTCTTCCTCGACGAGCCCACGATCGGCCTCGACGTGACGGCGAAGGCGACGATCCGCGACCTCGTCCGCGACACGTCGCGACGCGACGGGAGCACGGTGCTCCTGACGTCCCACGACACGGGCGACATGGAACGCGTGTGCGACCGGGTCCTCGTGATCCACGACGGCCGCCTCCTCCTCGACCGGCCGATCGCCGACCTCCGCCGCACGTACATCCGGCGCAAGGTGGTGACGCTGCTCACCGCCGACGAGCGCATCTCGCTCGCGCTTCCGGGCGTGACCGTCACCGAGACCGCGCCGCACCGGACCGTCCTCGAGGTCGACGTCGAGAAGACGCCGATCGAGGCCGTGGTCCAGGCGGCGCTCCACGCCTCGCGGCTCCGCGATCTCACGGTCGAGGACCCGCCGATGGAAGAGATCGTCCAGGCGATCTACGCGAGCGCGTCATGAAACATCTCGCCATCGCGGCGCTCGCCGCTCGCCACGCGCTCCACGCGAGGGGCGAGGCGGTCGCGCGCGCCGTCTTCTACCTCGCGATCCTCGTCGTGCTCTCGAGCCTCTGGAGGGCGCTCGGTGCCGATGGCTCCTATGTCTGGTACGTCGCGCTCACGGAGTGGGTCGTGCTGGCGATGCCGCTCCTCTCCGTGGAGATCGAGGAGGACGTGCGGCGGGGCGACATCGCCTACAGGATCGCGCGGCCGGTCTCGTACCTCTGGACCAAGGTGGCGGAAGGGCTCGGCAACGGCCTCGTCCGGCTGGCGATGATCGGGGGGTGCGGGGGCGTGGCGGCGTGGCTGCTCACCGGCACGCCGCCGCCCCGCGGCGTCCTCCTCTCCCTTCCCCTCGCGACCCTTTCCTTCTTCCTCCTCGTGCTCTGGCAGGCTGCGCTCGGGCTCACGGCCTTCTGGATCGGCGACACGCAGCCGCTTTTCTGGGTGTGGCAGAAGCTCCTCTTCCTGCTCGGCGGCCTGCTCTTCCCGCTCGACGTCTACCCGGAGTGGCTGCAGCGGGCTGCCTACTTCACGCCGTTCGCGCCGCTCCTGCACGGGTGGGCGCGGCTCGCGCTCGACCCGGATCCCGCGCTCTCGGCGGAGACGGGCCTCCTGCTTGCGGGCTGGGGCGTCGCGCTCGTCGTGTTCCTCGCGTGGCTCTACCGGCGCGCCCTCGTCGTCCTGGACGTGAACGGCGGATGAGATACCTCGGCGCTCTCCTCCTTACGAACCTGAAGGCGTCGGTGGCGCTGCGGGGGGCGTTCTGGGCACGCGCGGTGTTCATGGCGCTCAACAACGGCATCATGCTCGTGCTGTGGATGCTCTTCTTCCTCAGGTACCGCGACGTGAACGGCTGGCGCGCGGCGGACACCGTCGCGATCTACGCGGTCACGGCGACGGCGTACGGCCTCGCGGTGATCCTCGGCCACGGCGTGACCGACCTCGCGCGGCGCATCCACGAGGGCGGGCTCGACGCGTTCCTCACGCAGCCGAAGGACGTGCTGCTGCAGTGCGTGGCATCGAAGAGCGAGGCGTCGGGGTGGGGCGACCTCCTCAGCGGCGTCGTGCTCTTCGCCGTCGCGGGGCACCTCGCGCCGGCGACGCTGCCGGTGTGCATCGTGACCGCGGTGTCGGGCGCGGCGATCTTCCTGTCGTGGAACGTGATGTTCCACAGCCTCGCGTTCTGGCTCGGCGACACGACGACCGTGAGCCGCCAGGCCATCCACTTCGTGCTGCTCTTCAGCCTCTACCCGAGCACGATCTTCGGCGGCTGGCTGAAGCTGCTGCTCTTCACGGCGCTGCCCGCGGGGTTCATCGGCTACCTGCCGGTCGACCTCCTGCACCGGTTCTCGTGGGGCTCGCTCCTCGCGGTCGCGGCGGCGGCGGTCGGGTACGTCGCGCTCGCGGCGCTCGTCTTCCGGCTGGGGCTCCGGCGGTACCAGTCGGGGTCGCGGTTCGCATAGGCGCCCGGTCACGGCCTTCCCCGGGGGGGAGAAGTGCGGACCCCAGGGTCCGCATCCCCCCGCCGTAACTGGCTATCCCGCATGGGGATACGAGCGACGCTGCGCGTACCGAGTACCATGTCGCGGCTTGTACGTGTGGCGGAACCTCTTTCAGAGGAAGGTGCGGACGGGGCTCTCGATGCTCGGCGTCTCCGTCGCGGTCGCCGGCGTCGTCGCGCTGATCTCCGTCTCGCACGGCCTCACGAGGAGCCTCGACCGGTACATGGAGGCGAGCGGCGCGTCGCTCCTCGTCTTCAGCGGGCAGGCCGCGGATCTCGCCTTCAGCACGGTCACGCGCGACGACGTCGAGCGGATCCGCGCGATCCCGGGAGTCGAGTCGATCTCGAGGGTCCACTTCTCCGCGTTCCGGCCCGCCCGCACGGGCGGCAAGGGCCCCGCGCTCCCCGTCGTCTTCCTCTTCGGGCGCTACCCCGAGGAGCGGATCATGGGCAAGTACCGGGCCTTCCTCAGGGAGGGCCGCCTCCTCGAGAGGCCGACGGAGATCGTCGCGAGCCGCTTCGTCGCCGAGACCCTCGGCTGGGGTCTCGGCGCGAAGGTGCCCATCTACGGCATCGACTACGAGGTCGTCGGCATCTTCGAGTCCGACCTCTCGTGGGAGAACGGCGGCATCGTCATCCACGCCGACGTGCTCGGCCGGCAGCTCGGGAAGGCCGACAGCTACACGCTGCTGTTCGTCTACGCGTCCGAGCAGGCATGGGACGGCGTGCAGGGGGCGATCGAGGAGGGGCTGCCGCACCTCCGCGCCGTCCGCCCCTCCGACTTCACGAGCCAGTTCGCCGACCAGCTCGCGGTGATCGACGAGTTCATCGCCCTCGTCACCGTGATCGCGGTGGTCATCGGCGTCCTCGGCGTCCTCAACACGATGATGATGAGCGTCGCCGAGCGCACGCGCGAGATCGGGACGCTCCGGGCGCTCGGCTGGTCGCGGAGCCGCGTCCTCCGAACCATCCTCGTCGAGGGGCTGCTGCTCTCCGGCATCGGCGGCGCGTTCGGCCTCGTGCTCGGCGTCGCCGGCACCGAGGCGCTCATCGCGCTCTGGAACAAGGCCTACCTCGTCGCGAGCTACCTCCCGTCCACGTTCGCGAAGGGCGCGCTCGTCGCCGTGCTCGTCGGCGTGAGCGCGGCGCTCTACCCCGCGTACCGCGCGGCGAACCTGCGTCCCGTGGAGGCGCTGCGCTATGAATGAGGGGGCTCCGGGGGCAGGCCCGCTCGTCGAGCTCCGCGGCGTGCGCCGCGTGTTCGAGGGCGGGAGCATCGTCGCGCTCGACGGCGTCGACCTGGCGCTCGGCCGCGGCCAGTTCGTCGCGGTCACGGGCCCGAGCGGCTCCGGCAAGACGACGCTCCTCAACCTCATGGGCGCGATGGACCTGCCGGACGAGGGCGAGGTCCTCATCGACGGCCGGCGCATCGACTCCCTCCGGGCGATGGAGCGCGTCCGCGCGGAACGGATCGGATTCGTCTTCCAGATGCACAACCTGATCCCGGTGCTCCGCGCCGCGGAGAACGTCGAGGTGCCGCTCGTCCCGCGCCTCCCGCGGCGGGA